>JAUIKU010000320.1 GCA_030430675.1 Bacteroidia bacterium
ACGCATGTTTTTTGAGCGCCAATGCAGCCGATTGGGCATACATGCTTCCGGAACCAATTGCCGCAATACCATTATCCGGCTCAAGCACATCACCGGTACCAGATACAATCAACAACTCGTTCCTGTTTACCAGAATAATCATGGCTTCCAATCGACGAAGATATCGGTCCGTTCTCCAGTCTTTGGCCAGTTCAATGGCAGCACGCTTCATGTTACCACCATAGCTATTCAATTTTTCCTCAATGCGATCTACCAGGGTAAAAGCATCGGCCGTAGAGCCTGCGAATCCTGCAATCACTTCTCCCCCCTGTAGTTTTCTTATTTTTCGAACATTGCTTTTTGCCACGGTATTCCCCATAGTAGCCTGTCCATCGGCTCCTATGGCTACTTTACCCTCATGAAGTACCGCTAATACAGTGGTTGACCTCATTTTTGGTTTTTTCATCTAATGCTGAGATTTAAATCAAAATTCTAACCGGATCTTCCAGAATGTCTTTCAGCGTTTTTAGAAATGCGGCAGCAGTAGCACCATCCACTGCACGATGATCACAACTCAACGTCACCTTCATAACATTTCCGGGTACCAGGGCACCATCTTTAACCACTGCAGTAGACTTAATTCCACCTACCGCCAGAATACAGGCATCAGGTGGATTGATGATGGCGGTAAATTCTTCCACACCGAACATTCCCAAATTAGATATGGTGAAAGTACTTCCCTCCCACTGGCTGGGCTGAAGTTTCTTCTCAGTGGCCAGTTTAGCCAACTCCTTAACTTCAGATGAGATATGTGAGAGACTTTTGGTATCGGCAAATCTTATAACCGGGACCAACAGTCCTTCATCCACGGCTACTGCCACTCCTATATGAATATGGTGGTTCTTTCGAAGTCTGTCTTCCATGAAAGAAATGTTAACCGCAGGGTTTTGTCGAATAGCAGCAGCTACTGCTTTTATAACAATGTCGTTAAATGAAATTTTTACCGGTGATATCTCGTTGAGGCTTTTTCTTGCCTCCATTGTCTTGTCCATGTTAATCTCCATGGTGACGTAGAAGTGAGGCGCTGTGAATTTACTTTGCGCAAGTCGCTTGGCTATGGTTTTGCGCATTTGAGTTAGTGGCACTTCTTCGAACTTCTCCTCCCCAATGGTTGCAGGAATTGCTGTTTCCGTCTTTTCGACCTCTTTGGCCGGCTGGTAGTTCTCAACGTCTCTTTTTACAATCCGTCCGTTTTCGGCTGATCCTTTGATTTTGCTGAGATCATACCCTTTTTCCTTCGCCAGTTTTTTGGCTAAAGGTGATGCTTTAATTCTACCACCGGATTCTTCAGTCGGTGTTGCTATTTCTTTGTTTTCTTTGGCAGGTTTTTCTTGGGCAACTGTGGAGGTTTCAGCTTCATTTGATGCAACCTGAGCTTTTTCTGGCTTTTTCTTCTGTTGGTGAGCATCGAGTAACAATTGATAATTTGCACCCTTTTCACCAATAACTGCGATAATTCCATCCACAGGCACTGAAGCCCCCTCCTCGGCTCCGATATGCAACAGGATACCGTCTTCATATGCCTCTAACTCCATCGTTGCCTTATCAGTTTCAACCTCTGCCAATATGTCTCCTGAACTCACTTCATCGCCCTCACTTTTTAACCAGGAGGCAATAGTACCCTCCTCCATGGTATCACTCATTTTGGGCATGGTTATCAATGAGGCATTGATATCTGAAACATCAATTTCTTCTGCTGCTGGCTCTGATGTATTAGTTGCTTCTTCGAGTTCCGGTTCGGATTGCTGTTTATCACTAGCGGGCTGACCCTGGGATGATTCATCTAACAAAGATTGGTAATCTTCACCCTTTTCGCCAATAATAGCAATTAGCCCATCCACCGGAACGGCCTCCTGCTCTTTGGGTCCAATATGTAGCAGAACACCATCCTCATAAGACTCCAATTCCATAGTTGCTTTATCCGTCTCAACTTCTGCTAATATATCTCCTGACTTCACGGTATCCCCTTCCTTTACTAACCAAGCAGCAATAACACCTTCTTCCATGGTATCGCTCATCTTGGGCATTCTAATTACTTCGGCCATAATTCACTTAGTTAAAGGGTTAAAATTATACTTATTTCACCCATTATCAAATATTAAAAAGGCTAATGTTTTTACTGTTTCAGGAATTAAAACCCAATGCTGGTTATAAAAAATTCTACAAAATTATCACTGACATCTACTTTCCTGCCTACTCTTACTCCAGCCCCTACATCAACCAACCTAACCAACCTAAAGTCTGTAACCAACTCCGCTCCGTAAGACCTGAGCTCAGTGTCAACGCTCAACAGTTGTCCCTCGCTGTAGTCATAAAAAAGATTACCTCTCAGGCGTTTAAAAAAGGCCAGAGATCCAACACTAATATCGGGATACCACAAAGGCAAAGTATAATTTAGAGAAATTCGGTAAATGCGTTCAAAGGGAGTACTCCCATAACCCCGGGCATTGGTAAACGTATCATCAAATCGATAGGCATTGATAATTTCTTCAGTTTGGTAACCACCGGTAACAAATAAGGAATGATTTCTAACTATTCCCGGGAAAAAAAGTGAGGAATTTACGGTCATAATCTCTCCTTGATTTTGGCTATCTCCGAGAGTTTTCTGATAATTTACCGATAGTGACTGTGCCCACCTGGGATAAATATTTTGTGTAGCCCTTATCTGCGCACGTTGAAAACTAAAATCCAGATCAACCGAACCGAAATTCTCATCCCTGGCACCCTCTGTAATGCCATCGAGGTAGTCTACTATATAATGTTTGTATCTAGAGCCCAGGGTAATACCGGATGGGTAATTGCCATGGGTTATATTTAGTGGTACCCTTAATCCGGCCGCCAGTGTATGCTCTCTCCACTTTCCTACATACAGACTGAGAGTATCTCCTCCGCTGATCATGTATGCCGATTGTCTTACTCCCGTGCTTACTTCCATGTCCAGAATTGGAAAGAAAGCTCCATAGCTCGACCTTAAAAGTGTCTTCCAACTGCTTTCGTTGGTATTGTAGGTAAACTGCCCGGTAATAGCCAGGGTGTTCATAATATTTTTAGACAACACACCAAACCCGAACTCCTCTGTGGTAACATAGGGATACCATGAATGAACATTGAATAAGCCACTGGTAAAGTATTTGTAAGATCCAATAGACGGTGCCGAAGTTGGGGTTCGTTCGGTAATATCTCCGACTTCCTGATCCATCAAGGGTCCGAAGTAATTGGCTCCCAGGTTATCCCTGGTAACCGGCTGTTTCCATAGTGCGTCTCTTAGGTAGACCTCTTTGGTACGAAATCCCATAGCGGTGTAGTCACTGTAAACAAGCTTCTCACCATCCGGTGAAATTGCAGGGTCAAACGCCCCGAATCTACTACTGGTGATTTGAAATAACTCCGTAGTGGAAATGTCGAAAGCGAATATATTTTGTACTCCGGACATGGAACTTGAAAAGAATACATACTTGCCCTTGGGAAATATCCGGTCGATAGTATATTCCGAATTCGAAATCAGCTCTTGCCATGAATCAGAAGCTAAATGATAAACCCTCAAGAAGTTACCCTGTAGGTTCCTGCCTGACACCAATACCCTGCTGTTGTCATCACTCCACCGGGGAAACGAAATAAATTCTCCTTCCCTAGTTTCCCACCGATGTAGTTCCTGCCCATTTGCCGAGTCCAGAATCACCAGACTTACTTTTCCCTGAGCGGTAACTTCAACCGCCGCCAGCTGCTTACCATCTGTAGAAAGCCCGGGAG
>JAUIKU010000321.1 GCA_030430675.1 Bacteroidia bacterium
CAGCTTACCATGGCATATGGTTACTGGAAAGAGGGTATTGCGGACCGGGAGGGCATATTCAACCTGTATTTTAGAGAAAATCCATTCAATGGTGGCTACACCATTTGTTGCGGTCTGGAATATGTGATTGATTTCCTGTTGAACTTCAAATTCTCCGACAGCGACCTTGAGTTTCTGGCAACTGTGAGATCTCCCGCGGGAACCCCCATGTTTGAGAAGGCCTTTCTGGATTACCTTTCCAATATGAAATTTAGTGGGAGTCTGGATGCCATTCCGGAAGGCCGGGTGGTATTCCCGCAACAGCCGTTGATCAGGGTACAGGGACCGATTATTCAGGCGCAGTTACTGGAATCCGCCTTGTTAAATATGATCAACTTTCAATCACTGGTGGCTACCAAGGCGGCCCGAATCAGTCATGCTGCCAGAGGAGGTGAGATTCTGGAGTTTGGTCTGCGCCGGGCACAGGGTATTGATGGCGCCCTCAGTGCCAGTCGGGCGGCTTTCATTGGTGGTTGTTATGCTACCTCCAACGTGCTGGCGGGAAAAGTTTTTGGAATCCCATTGGCAGGAACACATGCACACAGCTGGGTAATGGCTTACCCCAGTGAAATGGAGGCATTCCGTGCCTATGCCGATGCATTACCGGACAACTGTATTTTCCTAGTTGATACTTACGATACCCTGAAGGGCACCATGAATGCTATAGAGGTAGGAAAAGTGCTTAAGTCTCAAGGAAAGACCTTGCTAGGGGTCAGAATAGATTCAGGTGATCTTGCCTACTTCAGTACTAAAGTACGTGAACTACTGGATTCCAATGGATTCCGGGAGACCAAAATAGTAGCTAGCAATGATCTGGACGAACATCTGGTGAGCAGTCTTAACCAACAACAGTCGGCCATAGATATTTGGGGCATAGGTACCAAGCTGGTAACCGCATTTGATCAGCCGGCACTGGGAGGTGTCTATAAACTGGCTGCCATAAAAAACGGAACGGAATGGGACTACAAAATAAAGCTTTCTGAACAGTCGATGAAGATCAATATCCCGGGAAAGCAACAGGTGAGACGATATACGCTGCACGGTAAATTCGCAGGAGACATGATTTATCTGGATGGTGCCGAGTTGGATAACGATCATACCATTGTTGATCCCATTGACCATACCAGAAGAAAAAAGATAAAGGTCCACAACTACCAGTTCGAAGACTTGCTGGTTCCGGTATTCCGGACAGGTGATTTGGTCTATCAATCACCTGAGTTGAGCGAGATCAAAGCGCGGGTGCAAGATGAGTTGTCCAAATTGGATGAGAGCGTAAAAAGGCTGGTCAACCCGCATCAATATTCTGCAGGTATCGAACAAAGTTTATTTGACTTACGGACATCATTGATATTTAAATTAAGGGAAAGATGAGAGCGTTGATAGTGGTTGATATTCAAAATGATTTCCTACCCGGTGGCGCCTTGGCGGTAAATGAAGGACATCTTATAATACCGGTGGTTAATGGTTTGATGTCGAAGTTCGAACTGGTAGTGGCTACCCAGGATTGGCATCCCGCCAATCACCAGAGCTTTGCCAGCAATCATTCCGAAAAAGAGGTAGGGGAGGTAGTAGATTTATATGGTTTGCCCCAGATTCTTTGGCCTGATCACTGCGTGCAACATAGCCGGGGTGCTGAATTCTCTGATGACCTGAATACATCTGCTTTCAGCCAGGTTTTTCAAAAGGGCACCGACCCCAGGGTGGATAGCTACAGCGGCTTTTTTGATAACGGCCGGAAAAATGATACCGGGATGGCAGATTATCTCAAGACAAAAAAAGTATCACACGTTTATGTAGTGGGTCTGGCCACGGATTACTGCGTGAAGTATACCGCCCTGGATGCTGTGTCTGTTGGCTTTAAAACCTCGGTGGTATCAGACGCTACCAGGGCAGTCAATCTTCAACCCGAAGACTATAATACGGCCTTACAGGATATGTCCAAAGCCGGAGTGCTGATCGTTGAAAGTAAAGATATTTCGCCACTATCGATCGACTGACCTATGTCCTTAGCTGCCTCATTTAGTAAGCACAGATTGAATTTTAAGTTTGAAGCAGGTACCAGCAGGGGAATATTAAAAAGCAAAGACAGTTACTTTTTAAAAGTATGGGACGACCAGAATCCACATTGTACCGGCCTAGGAGAGGCGGGGCCTTTGAAAGGATTAAGCCCGGACTACGGACAAGTTTCGGGATACATGAAGGATTTATGCTCTCTGATCGGATCATTCAAAATACCAGCTTGCCATGAGGAGATCTGGGGACTTGTCGATCAGATAGTTTCACCTGAAGCACCATCCGTCCGGTTCGCATTGGAATGTGCCTTAATTGACCTGATCAATGGAGGCCAAAAGATTTTATTTGAGGGGAATTTTACAAAGGGTAAACAAACGGTGCCCATCAATGGCCTGGTGTGGATGGGCAGTTTCGAGTTTATGAAAGAACAGGTGGACAGAAAGATTGCCGAAGGCTATCAGTGTATAAAGATCAAAATCGGGGCGATAGATTTTGACCAGGAATGTGCGTTGTTGGATTACATTAGAACCAACTACAGAGCTGATATTTCATTACGAGTGGATGCAAATGGCGCGTTTACCGCGGAAAATATAACCACAAAATTGTCAGTGCTGGCACCATTCAATTTACATTCCATAGAACAACCGGTAATGCCTGGCCAAATGGAGTTGATAAAAAAAATATGTGCAATATCCCCGGTGCCCATAGCTTTTGATGAAGAACTTATCGGTGTGAACCAACCTGGTGAGCGCCAAAAATTATTAAGCTATGCGCAACCGCAATTTATCGTGCTTAAACCCACCCTGTTAGGAGGTTTAAAAGCTGCCAGCGACTGGATTGGATTAGCCGAAGATCTGGGTATTGGCTGGTGGATTACCTCAGCGCTAGAATCCAATGTTGGTTTGAATGCCCTGGCCCAGTTTACGGCAAACGCGAATCCGGGAATAGCCCAGGGGTTAGGCACCGGCAAGTTGTTTCACAATAATGTACCTCCCGACCACCTTGTACTTGAAGCAGGATATATGAAATATCAGAGATAGTCGTTTAATAACTTTTCTTTTAACTCCATTAGCCCTTCACCACCGCCTTTCACAATAAAATGAAGGTTTTGCATGGTAGCGATCTGAGGGGCTTTAGGGTCAATCACAAATTTGGGTACCCGATGATCTACATAGTTAATTAAGCCTGCAGCCGGATATACCACCATAGAAGTGCCAACAACGATAAAAACATCTGCGGTCTTACTGATCTCGATTGCCTGATGCATCATTGGGACCTCCTCTCCAAACCAAACCACATGTGGTCTCAATTGAGAGCCCTTTTCACACAAATCACCCATCTTGAGCTCCCAATCCAATATAGGGTAAACCAGGCTTTCATCTGCGGTACTTTGGGCTTTAAACAATTCTCCATGCAGATGAAGTACCCGGGAGGACCCAGCTTTTTCGTGTAGATCGTCTATATTCTGGGTAATTATGGTAACATCAAAGAATTGTTCCAGTTCCACCAGACTTTGATGGCCCTGGTTTGGCCTGGTATTTAGTGCTGCCTTCCTGCGTTGGTTATAAAACTCCAGTACCAGTTCCGGGTCTGCCGCCCAGCCACCGGGGGACGCCACTTCCATTACATCATGACCCTCCCAAAGACCGTTGGCGTCTCTAAAGGTTGGGATACCACTCTCAGCACTTATTCCGGCGCCAGAGAGTACCACAAGTTTTGGTTTTGGCATTATTTTT
>JAUIKU010000322.1 GCA_030430675.1 Bacteroidia bacterium
CTTACTGATGGGCTTATTAAGTGGGCACTTTTCAGCAGAACAACTGGAAGAAGATAAGCCGGTGTTTCCATTTCTGTTGACCATTATTCTTTTTGTTGTAGTCATCTATCTCCTGTCGAGACTGCGCCGGCCTCCCGGGGCTTACAGAACTCCGGGGGGACATACCTATAGGGGACCAGTTCGACATGGCCCCACCTGGACTGATTTCAGTGGCGGCCGGGGTACTTTCGGGGGTGGCGGTGGATTTGGCGGCTTCGGTGGGGGCAGTTTTGGTGGCGGAGGAGCAGGAGGTAGCTGGTAGGCTATTTCCTCAACACCAAAGTACCTGCCAGTATATCGTGCAAGCCCTGCTTTTTTTCCGTAAAAGCGATCATAATATATCCGATATACAATATGAAGGAGGACAGGAATTTACCAAAGAACCTGCCAGTGGCCTGCGCAAAGGACACTTTTTCGCCGTTTGCGTCGGTGACCTTCATGCTCAAAGCCAGCTTTCCCAGAGTGCCCTGATAGCTGCTGCTTTCCATCATAGCGTAGTACAGCCAGGTCACCACCAATGCCGATACTCCCACTACCGTGGAAAAGCTGATGACGATCATTTGAGTGGCAGGATTATCCATGTCCTCCAGGAAGCTGGCTGATATCCCCATCACCAGCATGGTAAACGAAACAATGGCCCCGATTACAAACCCCAGAACAAAATGATCAATGATGTGAGCCGCCAACCTCAGCCAGAAGCCAGCAAACTTGTCGGAATTCTCAGAGGAGCTGTGAGTAGCTTCCATAGGCAGTTAAAATAACAATAAAAGAATTGTAAACAAACTATGGACTTACCGAAAGCACCAGGGTGGACATGCATCTGGTGTCATTGACATTCACGGTTTTAAAGGGTTCCAGATAACTAAGAGAGTGCTCCTCGATCAGATCATTCAGCAAGGTACGCGTCAACAGAAACCGGACACTGCCATCCGGAAGCAGGAACTTTCCGGAACCTCTGGGAATAATTTTTTCCTCAATACCCATATCGCTGGCTGTTCTGATAAATAACATACCTCCCGGTTTGGCACAGCGGGAGAGTTCACGAAACATGGTTATAAAATGCTGTTCGTTCTCCGCAAAGTGAAGTACCGCGCTGCAGATCACCAGATCGAAAAACCCATCTTCAAAAGGCAATGACTCTAGCTGAGAAATTGAGAAGTGGTCACCATCGAGATCGGGCCGGGTTGAAGCCGCAATGAAACGAAGCATCTCAATTGCCAGGCCATCTTTATCTATTCCATAAACCGTATATCCGGCATTAAGGAAGTAGATCAGATTCCTGCCCTCTCCGCAACCGGCATCCAGTACTTTCATATCCCGATGGAACCTGTTTTTTAGTATCTGGTCGAGCAGGTATATATCTATATTGCCAAAGTATTGGTTAAATGATATCAGGTCCATTTCCCCAATTTCCAATTTCTCATCTCCAATTTCTAATTTTACAAACCACAAAATTGTATTTTTAACCCATGCGGCTCCTTCAAAACCTGCTGGTTATTTTTTTATTGTCTGCTTCATTCCCTGGAAGGGCACAATCTGATTTGGTTGAGCGATTCAACAATCTTCAAAAAGGGACCGAACTGCCTGAAGAGTTGCAGTCATCCAGAACGGCGGTATTTGTCAAGATCGACCAGCCCACCGTTACTGACTCTTCCACCTGGTTTACTCTGGCAGATGTCTTTCATGAAAGCCTGGTAGCTCTGCATATCGATGCCGTGGCCTACTACCGATGGCGTGACCTGGTAGCGGGAATAGATGCCACAAGTTCCTATTTCCAGGGATTGGCCCAGAGGGGAATCAGCCAAATTATCATCCTGGAAAAGCAAAACAATCTGTACCACATATATATAGCCCCCACGGACCCCGATGATCCGTTACTACTAAATGAAAGTAACACCGCCTGGCACACCAGTGGCAGTACCCTGGAGACTGCCATTGAAAACATGACGGTCACTGTAAACAGGGCAGGTCTGGAAATCGCCAATTTCCTTATATCCGGGTCGCCAGAGTACTTTGTAGATACACCGATATTCACCAAGAATCGCTTTGAATCCTTCCAGCCGGATTTGAAACTGGATAAACTGGCCGTTCCCCTGTTTGATGCCACAGACCCCGAAAACCTGGAGAGCCGGGAGGATTTGGATTTAAAATCAATAATGGTGAGCAATTATCCTTTCGAATACCAGCTGGTAGGAGTAAACATGAGCGAAGACCTCATGAAAAAGGCGGGATTCCATTATGTGCTGAGATACCTGCATGGAGAAGAGACAACTTTGTTAACCCTGCTGGACTACCAGGAAGTCGGTGAACCGGGGCCCGGTTTTCGATTTAAATACTACTTTAAACATTTGATCACCGGTGACATTTATCTGGGTGATAATTGGGATGGCAGGGCCAGTTGGCAGGAAGCCCTGCAGGTGCACTTGCAGCAGATGAAACGGTCTTTAAAAGTTGAATAAAACTGCCTGGATTAACCATCAGCACTAAAAATTTCTACTAAATATTAACTCAATCCAAATGGTCGGAAGAATATTTTAATTTATTTGTATTGATCGAAAAATATCAATTTATTTAGTATCCATTTTACTCTCGCGAACATGTCAATGGCTAAAGCAGGACGTTTTGATCTGGTAATGTTGATTGATGATAATGACACTTACAATTTTATCAATCGAAGGATTCTGGAGAAGAAAAAATTCGCTAAAAGCATTGAGGTTCAGAGTTCCGGGATTGGCGCCCTGAGTTACCTGGAAGAGAACCTGGATGTTCCCGGGAAACTGCCCGATATAATTTTTCTGGATATCAAAATGCCTTTGATGAACGGGCATGAATTCCTGTTTAAATTGCAACAGATATCGGCGGCAAATCACAGTAAATGCAAGGTGGTGATGTTGTCTTCTTCCGGTAAGGAAGATGATATAAGGCAGTCAAAGGAATTTCCAAGTGTGATCGACTTTATACAAAAGCCACTGACCTCGGAGGCCCTGGATGCCTTGTAAACCATAGCCGGGTTATACTCGGGTAAATCACCTCTGTATCGAATAAATAATAACCCCGTCGTTGGTTATCCGTACATTAGAACGGTACCCACCGTCATTGAATAACCCAATTCTCCTAAGATGGTTAGAAAACCATTGAACAAGTTACTGCTGATCCTTCTGGTAGTATTCCTGTTGCCGATGTTCATTTTTACCGTTTATCAGATCAGTACCTTAAACGAGAATGAAAAAGTAATCACAGAGATTTACGACAAGCAGCTGGAGGCGATCCTGTTCTCGGTAAACCAGTATTCACAGGACCTGGTGGATGCCTGGGCCAGAGAGTTATCCGAGGCACAACTGGATACCGTCAATACCACCCAGCGTATAAAGGATTTCATGCTTCAGAATGAATCCGTCCAATACATATTTTGGAGCGACTCAACCCTGAAGGACAATAGGTTATGGACGCTGGAAAAATCTCCGGATTCAGGAGTGGAACCAATTCTTCAGGATACCCTGAAGGGCAGGAAGGAAGCGCTGGCCCGACTGAAATCTTACCAGAAGGAAGGTTATATCAGAAAGGAGCCACTGGGCAGAATACAGGCAGATGGATTACTGAGCAACAACAGTGGATTGATCTTCCTTTTGGAAACCGGGGGTCGATACCAGGTTTGCATGCTGGTGTTGAACCCCAACCTGTTTATTACCCGAACCCTGGCACCGAAAATACAGTCCGTAGCGCAGGA
>JAUIKU010000076.1 GCA_030430675.1 Bacteroidia bacterium
TTGTGCTTGCTCTGCCATTTCCTTATCTCCCAATTCTCTGGCAATGTTAATAGCGGCACAGGTTCCAGCCCAATGGAACAAAAACGTGTAGCAATGGAACTGACTTAGTTCTCGGAATTCCCATAATCCCGCATCCTTTTCGTCCATGGTTTTATCTATACTGTCCAGGATCTGTAAGATCATCTCTCTGGATTCGGTCCTCTCACTGATGATAAATCTTTTGTCGGCGTACAGGGGTAACAACGAAACCAGCACCTGCCCGTAAACATCATTTTGTATATGCTCATACGCTTGATTTCCCACCCTAACCGGTGGATTATTACCAAGGTAACCCTTGAGATCCAGAGTTTTTTCCACCAGGTTGGTCTGACCGCTTACCGAATATAGCGGCTGCAAGCGATCCTTTGACTTAAGGGTAATGTTGGCGATGTAGTAGAAGTACTTGTCCAACTCCTCGAAGTGCCCGATGTTGTTAAAGGCGTTTAGAGTATAGAAGGTATCGCGTAACCAGCAGTATCGATAGTCCCAGTTGCGGCCTGTTCCCGGTGACTCCGGTAGACTGGTAGTACTGGATGCAATGAGCGCCCCGGTATCCTCGTACTGATGTATCTTCAACACCAATGCAGATCTTATCACCTGTGATTGATGAAAATTTCCGATAGAAGTCCGTTTCACCCAGGTTCGCCAGTAATTAATTGTCTTTGACAAAAACGTTTCAGCCGTACTCTCCAATGGAGCCTCCAGGGGAGTTCCGTAGGTAAGCACCAGGTATTTTGTATCATTTAACACAAAAGGCTGATATTCCAACAGATAACTAAAACTGATGTTGGTACTGAGGCGCAACTCATCCTCCAAACCAAAAAATTTCAAATGATTGCTCCCCTGGATTCGCTGCAATCGCTTTTCACCATAATTGGCCATTGGCACACAAGTAGCCTTAATCTGAGGATTGCCTGATAGTTTCTCAATTTTTCTAACCAACATTAGCGGCTTGTAGTAACGCTCGTATTGATAGAATCTGGGCGCAAAGTCAGTAACCCGGTAGGTGCCTTCCGAGTAGCTGATTTCCGTACACAGAATATTGGTATTTTCAATATAATACTGCTTGCTTTGATAGGAATCTGTAGGAGGTAATAAAGAGAATGACCCGCCTTTTTCGTCGTCCAGCAGGCTTCCGAAAATAAAACTATCATCAAACCTGGGCCAGCACATCCAGTTAATATTGGTATTATCCTCCACGTGAGCGATATAAGCACAATTGCCAATTACTCCGCTGTTGTAAGTGTGTTTGTTCATTTACTCAATTACTAATCTTACTGCCAAGATCAATATTAATTGAAAAGTTTAAAACAAATCAGCCCTTTTAATATAATTTTTGTCCATTACCGGGAGATTACTCAATTTGCTGACAGATTTTTTAAACCTGTGTTTGTTTCGGGTTCATTAAATAATGCAGTATTGGGGATTGTATTTCACAGGTATCGTTTTTGACTAAAAAATGATAAAATAAGTGGAAATATAAATTATTTTTGCCCTTAAAGAGGTCCATGAAGATATTAGCTGTAGGTCGAAATTACGCCGCTCACATTGAAGAACTCAACAACGAAAGACCGGAATCTCCGGTGGTTTTCCTCAAGCCCGACACTGCAGTTCTAAGAAATAATGACCCCTTTTATTATCCTGAGTTTTCCAAGGACATCCATTTTGAGGTAGAGATCCTGCTGAAAATCAGTAAGCATGGAAAACATATTCAGGAAAAATACGCTCCGGATTACTACCAGGAAATCGGGATAGGCATTGATTTCACTGCCAGAGATTTACAGCAATACGCTAAAGAGAAAGGGCTGCCCTGGGCTTTGGCCAAAGGCTTCAATCACTCCGCACCCATATCAGAATTCTTTCCAAAAGAGCAATTTGGTGATTTATCCGACCTTAACTTTGGCTTGAAAGTTGATGGTGAAATAAGACAACAGGGAAATACGGGATTGATGTTGTTTACCTTCGACCAGATCGTGTCTTATGTCTCTGAATTTTTTACGCTCAAAAAAGGCGACATAATTTTTACCGGTACCCCAAAGGGAGTTGGCGCTATTGCCGTGGGGAACAGGCTGGAAGCTTTTATCGAGGATCAAACCCTGATGGACTTTGAGATTAAGTAGCATATTTGTAATAACCATATCGCTGGTACCAACCCTGTGTTGGAGCCAATTGGCGGCAAATATGGAACCCCAGGAAGAGGATGGGTACTATCAGTTTCCCATACGCAGTGGCAACCAGAACTTCCTTTCCGGTACCATGGGAGAGCTGCGATCCAGTCATTTTCATGCCGGGATTGACATCAAAACTCAAGGAGTTCAGGGATTGGAAGTTTATGCGGCTGCCGATGGCTACGTAAGTCGTATTAAGGTGGCTACCGGAGGCTATGGCAACGCCCTTTATATCCTGCATCCGAATGGCACCACCTCAGTTTACGCACACTTGAAAAAATACAACCAGGAAATAGCTGATTTTGTAAGAAGATCCCAATACCAGAAAAAATCTTTTGAGATTGAGCTATTTCCCGAAAAAAACCAGTTTCAGGTAAAAAAAGGAGATGTGGTGGGATATTCCGGCAACAGTGGTTCATCGGCGGGCCCTCACCTTCACTTCGAAATAAGAGATAGTCAACAGCGGCCGCTTAACCCCCTGAAATACAAATTTTCAGAAATTAGAGACAATATCGCCCCGGAAGTAAGGAAGATCGCCCTGAAAACCATGGATAAGCACAGCCGTGTTAACAACCAGTTTGGTCGCTTTGAGTTCAGGGTAATACGCAAAGGAAATAATTATTCTATCCCCGTACCGATAAACGCTTATGGAAGAATAGGCCTGGAAATCCTCACACATGATAAGCTCAATGGTGCCAACAATCGCAACGGAGTTCCGTGCATGGAATTGACCCTGGACCAGCAGCAGGTCTTTCAGCAAAATATCAACAGTTTCCGTTTCGCCGAAACCAGGAGCATTTTGATACATACGGACTATCAAACGGCCCGGGAAACCGGTCAGCGATTTGCCAAGATGTATGTGGACCACGGCAACCAGTTGCCCTTCTATGAAACCAACGATTCAAAAGGTCTATTACTTATCAGGCCTGACTCAACTCACCAGGTACAAATCAATCTCTGGGATATGTACAATAATAACAGCCAGGTAAATTTTGAAATCAGCGGGAAATCTCCATCGAATGAATTTACGGCAGATGGATATGCCAATACTAAAGAGATCCAGCACGATCTTATGGGGAATACCCTGGTGCTTCGGGCCCCTTCAGACCCACAGGAGGACTGTGCCTATATGTTTGCGAACCGGATGCGTTACCAGTTGGAACCTGCCTACCAGATAAATCAAACGGCGGTATTCCTTTGGGACATGGATCAGGGATTGCCGGATTCTCTGAGCTTTGGTGAATTGAAGAAAACCTTCAACTACAAGGCGGTAATGCCCGGTGCCAGTTCCTTCAATTACTATGGGGAACTATTAGAAATTAAGGCTCCCTCAGGAGCCCTGTTTGATACTACATTCCTGACCTACGATCACGTTCTGGACAGTGCCCTGCATCGGGAAAAGTTTAGGATATGCCAGGATATTTACCCTATTAAAAAGAACCTGTCCGTAACGTTAAAACCCCGGATGGATTACGATAACCTGAAAAAAACTGCGGTTTATGAACTGGACAACAGGGATAACCCTTCCTATGTTGGAGGTAGTTGGGATGGTAAAAAGATCAGTTTCAAAACCAGAAACTGGGGAACCTTTACCCTGTTGGCGGATACTTTAGAGCCTGCCGTTAAACCACTAATTCTCAATGGAGACCAGCTGGTCTTTCGAATTGATGATAAGTTGAGCGGAATTGACCAGTTTTCCCTCTACTTGAACGGGGATTGGGTCTTAATGAACTATGATTACAAAAAGAAACTGATTCGATCTGAAAAGCTTGACCCGCAAGTCTCTTTCAGTGGTGAATTGGAGTTGAAGGTGTCGGACAATGCCGGCAACATCAATACCTACCGTACGAACTTAAATTAACAACAACTTGAACATGAACGAAGCCACTCAAGCACCTGCTACCGCCAGCATCGAAGAACTCACCAAAATCACCAGCCAGGTCCGGCGGGATATCGTAAGAATGGTACACGCCTGTCAATCCGGTCACCCGGGAGCATCCTTGGGATGTACGGAATTTTTCGTATCACTTTACTTTCACTATTTACGTCATAATCCGGACTTCAATATGAGTGGTACAGGAGAAGACATGTTCTTTCTCTCCAACGGCCATATTAGTCCGGTTTGGTATAGTGTACTGGCCCGTAGTGGCTATTTCCCCCTGGAGGAATTAAAGACATTCAGAAAAATCAACTCCAGGTTGCAGGGACACCCCGCCACCGAGGAAGGACTTCCGGGCATTAGAGTAGCCTCCGGCTCGCTGGGACAGGGATTATCTGTAGCTATTGGGGCGGCACAGGCCAAAAAACTGCACCAGGATCCCTACCGGGTATTCGTGCTTATGGGAGACGGGGAACAACAGGAAGGCCAGATTTGGGAAGCAGCCATGTATGCGGCCCATTACGGAGTGGATAACCTGGTGGCTACCCTGGATTACAACGGGCAACAGATAGACGGCCCGGTCGACCAGGTGATGTCCCTGAAAAACATCAAAGCCAAATGGGAAGCTTTCGGATGGGAAGTTGTTGAAAGCCAGGGGAATGACCTGGAAAAGCTAGTTCCGGCTCTAGGTCAGGCCATTGAGCGTACCGGAAATGGCAAACCGGTAATCAACATCATGACTACCGAAATGGGCTATGGAGTGGACTTTATGGTTGGTTCCCACAAATGGCATGGAATAGCTCCAAATGATGAACAACTGGCATCAGCCCTGGACCAGCTGGAAGAAACGCTGGGAGATTATTGATTAATTTGTTTCCATGAGTGCCAAGCTTACTTGTTTCATGGTATTGGCCCTGTTCTTGTCGTTGCAGACCAACGGCCAAAAACAATATCAGCAGATTCCGGAGAAAACCCGAATTCTATTTTTACTGGACGGTTCGGGAAGTATGTTGGGACCATGGGAAGGGACCACCCGCATGGGCGCCGCCAAGCGATTACTTTCGGACCTGGTTGATTCACTTAGAAACGATACCCGGGTGGAGCTGGCCCTTCGGGTTTATGGGCACCAATACCACAGGAGGCTGCAGAATTGCCGTGACACCAAGCTGGAAGTTGGATTTAGCCGTGACAACCACGATAATATTATTAGAAAATTGAGGGCAATAACTCCCCAGGGTACCACCCCTATTTCTTATTCTTTACAGGAGCTCGAAAAGGATTTTCCCGATGACCCATCTTTTAGAAATATAGTAATTATTATCACTGATGGTCTTGAGTCTTGTGAGGGAGACCCCTGTGAAGTTTCCCGGGCCCTTCAAAAGAAGCAGATATTCCTGCGCCCCTTTGTCATCGGACTGGGAATGAACAGAAGTTTTAACGAGCAATTCAACTGTCTGGGCAGATTTTTTGACGCTACCAATATCAACGACTTCCACCAAGTGCTCAATCATACATTAGAGCAAACGCTCGATCGAACTACCGTCAGCGTGGAACTCCTGGACCATCAAGATACGCCCGGAGAAACCAATGTGGATGTAACTTTCCTGAACAGTGTAACCGGACAGTCCGCTTTTGAGTTTGTGCATTACCGGGACAGTAGAGGCAGACCAGACAGCGTAGTGGTCGATGCCGTTTTACTCTACGATGTCATTGCCAATACTATTCCACCGGTTAGGAAAAGGAACGTCCAGTTCATGGGTGGGCAACACAATATCATTACCATGAATACCCCACAGGGTAACCTTCGGGTTAATCAAAAGAACCATACCGAATATGGTGGCCCGGTACAAATTCTGGTCAGGTCACCCGGCAGTGCAGCAGTAGTAAATGTTCAGCGGATAGGTGAATCAACCAAGTATCTGATTGGGCCCTATGAACTGGAGATCCTCACATTACCCAGAATCAGGAGAAAAGTAGATATTACCCATGATCATACTACCAGCCTGGATATACCGGCCCCAGGCGTACTTAATATCAATACCAATGTTCCCGGGCATGGAACCATTTTTGAAATAAATTCTGATGGCACTCAAAGATGGGTACTAAACCTGGAGGGAAGCACTCGTAAAACCATGGGAATTCAACCGGGTCAATATAAACTGGTTTTTCGTGCAGAAAATGCAAAAGGTAGTAAGTTTACGGAGATTCACAACTTTAATATAAGCCCGGGCATCACCAAGAATATTAACTTATTTGGACAATGACAAAATACACGTTTACTGAGAAGCAAGACACCCGATCCGGGTTTGGTGCCGGATTGTTAGAACTGGGACGTACCAACCCAAAAGTAGTGGCATTATGCGCCGATCTCACCGGCTCTTTGAAAATGGGGGACTTTAAAAAAGAGTTCCCCGAAAGGTTTTTCCAGGTGGGAATTGCTGAAGCCAACATGATGGGGTTGGCAGCCGGTATGAGCATCAACGGATTGATCCCCTTTACCGGAACATTTGCCAACTTCTCCACCGGTAGGGTATATGACCAGATCAGGCAATCCATTGCTTATTCAGAAAAGAACGTAAAGATCTGTGCCTCACATGCTGGAGTTACCCTGGGAGAAGATGGCGCCACCCACCAGATCCTGGAAGACCTGGGAATGATGAAAATGCTGCCCAACATGACGGTAATCAACCCCTGTGATTTCAACCAGACCAAAGCGGCTACTATTGCTATAGCGGATCATGAGGGTCCGGTATATTTGCGATTTGGCCGTCCCAAGGTCCCTATTTTTACCCCTGAAGACCAAAAATTCGAGATTGGCAGGGCGATTCGGTTTACCGAAGGTCGCGATGTGAGCATTTTCGCCACCGGACATCTGTTATGGCATGCCATCGAAGCAGAGGCCAAACTGGCTGACCGGGGCATAAGCGCAGAGGTGATCAATATCCACACCATCAAACCATTGGACCGGCAAGCCGTGTTACAATCAATTGCCAAGACAAAATGCGCGGTTACCGCGGAAGAACATCAGCTAAATGGCGGATTAGGAGATAGTATCGCTCAGCTACTGGCCCAAAACACCCCGGCTCCCATGGAAATGGTCGCGGTAAATGACCAGTTTGGGGAAAGCGGCAAACCAGCGGAGTTGATGGAAAAATATGGATTAAGTACCAATGACATATTTGAGGCGGTTCTGAAAGTTCTGGAACGAAAATAGTCCCTAAATTTGAGGGATACTTGTTTAGTTTAACTATGAAAACTAGCTGGTTATCCCTTCTGTTGATTTGCGCTGCCCTGGTGGATATTTCTGGGCAACAGCAACCCCCTTTAACTTTTAGCAGCAGTAAAGAGAACCTGGGGACTCACATCAACACCTCCTTCACTGAAACCAAGCCGGTTATTTCTGCCGATGGTAAGATGCTCTATTTTTGCCGTCAGAATTACCCGGACAATATCAGGGGCAAACAAGATCAACAGGATATCTACTACAGCCAGCTGGAAAATGGCAGCTGGACAAAAGCCCAAAATATTGGGTGGCCACTCAACGATCAACACCCCAATGGCATCAGCTCAGTATCACCCGATGGTAATAGTGTACTGCTGATCAATGAATACGTAAGCGGAGGATATGTAAAACCCGGGGTCTCCATGGCATACCGCGAAGGCAACAGTTGGTCTTTCCCTGAGAAACTGGAGATTGAAAATTTTTATAACTTCAGCCCCTATGTCGACTACACCATGTCATCCGATAACCAGGTGCTGCTGTTATCAGTTCAAAGAAAAGACGGATTCGGAGATCAGGACCTTTATGTGAGTTTCCTTAAAGACGGGCACTGGCAGACTCCGGTAAACCTGGGGGCGGCAGTCAATACACCGGGCGCGGATTTTGCCCCCTTCCTGGCAGCCGACGGCAAAACACTGTACTTTGCTTCAGAAGGCCACCAGGGGTTTGGAGGGAGTGATATTTTTTATAGCAAACGTTTGGACGATAGCTGGAGCAACTGGTCAAAGCCACTGAACCTGGGGCCGGCAGTAAACTCCAAAACCTGGGATGCCTATTATTCAATTTCCGCCAGAGGTGATTATGCCTATTTCGTCTCTACCAATGAACAGAGCAGTTCCAAGGATATTTACCGGATCAGGTTGCCGGACGAGGTTCGACCAGAGCCGGTAGTACTGGTAAAAGGAAAAGTACTAAATGCCAATACCAATCAACCCGTTCCGGCCTCCGTGGTATTCAAACCACAGAATACTCCGGTGGTCGGGGGATTAGCAAGATCGGATCCGCAAAATGGCTATTACAAGATAGTACTCCCCAAAGGAAACGCTTACTATTTTCAGGCAGAAGTAGAAGGATACCTGGCACTTATTAAATCCATTGACCTCACCCAAGCCAGCAAATATACGGAACTGGAAGAAGACCTTTACCTGGTCCCCCTGGCCAAGGGCCAGAAGATACCGCTTAACAATATCTTCTTTGTACGAAGTCAGGCTGAGCTATTGCCTCAATCCTATCAGGAACTGGACCGACTGATAGCTATATTGAAAGAATATCCTACCCTGCAGATCGAACTGGGTGGTCATACCGACAACCTGGGGCAATCTTCTCTTAACTTCGACCTGTCACTGCAAAGGGTGGATGCGGTTAAGGAATACCTGGTAAAATACGGTATTGACTCCCAACGTTTGCATACCAAAGGATACGGAGACACCAAACCGATCGCTCTTAACGATCGGGAACTTAACCGGCGACGAAATCGGCGGGTGGAGTTTACCATATTGAGCCTGTAGTGTATGCAGGGACGAAGGACGAAGGACGAGGGAATTGAGTGTGTGGGTGTGCAAAATTCCATACTCAAGCAACACATCCAGCTAAAAAAGACTCCCCTGCTGAGAACTCAGTTGAGGATAATGGTGGGGTTTCATTATTTCAGGGACATTTCCAGGATAGGATTTGCCCCGTAATCGATCCACTGGATAATCCGTCAATAATTCTTCGGGATATGGCTGTATCATGCCCAGTACTTCCGAGGGCATAAGAGAGGTATCCAACCAGTCAGAATAACAGGAATCCCCAATAATAAAGGGCATCCTGGGACCTTCAGATGCCTTGGGTCGATTATGGATCCAGGCTAGCCTGGGGTTCGGGTCGGTGGTAACTATGGCTACGGTATTTCTAACCATATCATCATAATGCCAGCGCTCCCAGATACCGCCCAGGGCCATCGACTCCCCATCTTTTCGATGGATATAAAAAGGAAACGACTGTTGGTCCTTCCAATGATGATCGTAAAATCCATCAATCAATACCAGACATCGTTTGGAGGCGGCAGACTTTTTAAATGACGGCTTTTCGAAAAGGGTTTGGTCCCGCGCATTTAAGGTGGCATTTCTAATACTGTTGGCCTTATCCATATCCTTCACCCAGCCTGGGATCAAACCCCAGGAGAAAAGCTGGATGGACCCCGGTTCTTCATTGGTAATAACCGGAATGTCCATGTGATCAAAGCCATTGCTGTGGTACATTGGAGCAAAAGGTACCTCTCCATAAGACGCACCAAACCTTTTTTCATAGTATGCTATTTTTCTGGTCAGGTAAGCTACATCGTAACACATAATGCCATTGAAATTTTAGTGAAAACTAGTAAAAAAGTGTGAATTTTGTTGTACTAATTATATTAGTATATACTATTTTTATTGTCATTATGGAACTGCGGTCATTTCAGGACAATTCACATTCAATTCTAATCAAGATAAGGGATGTAGTACTGCGATGTGATCTTCATCAGCGATACCTGGATCATTTATACATAACACGGCATGCGCATCAGAGGGTACTCAAATCGCAGCCCCTTAAGCATATAGCGGACTATGACATCGAGGAATTGTTACAACAGACACATGCCCTCATTAAAGAATTTACCATTCCTACTTACCACATTATCAATGTATATCGCCACGACCGCAACGACCGGTTCGTATTACTGGAGACCTCCGGAAGTCTGCGGATTGAATTGGACAAGGAACTCAATGGTATTAAGGACCGGTCGCGACGTACTTACAGCAATATGTATAAACGAAGGCCTGATAACTATTACAAAGGGGCAGCTGTAAAGGAGTACCAACGTATTCTTCATGAAATGACACGAACTTTTGAACTGGCTGTACGAATCATTCGGCTTAAATCCAACAACACCTAATGTATGCAGTAGTAGACCTTGAAACCACCGGCGGCTATGCGTTGAGAAACAGGGTAACTGAAGTAGCCATTTATCGTTTTGACGGCATCCGGATTTTGGATGAGTTCCACAGCCTGGTGAATCCCGAGAGGCCCATACCACCTTTCATAACACAGCTTACTGGAATTAATGATGAAATGGTAGCCGCGGCACCAACGTTTAAGGAAATTGCCAAAACCATCGATGAGTTTACCAGGGATCATGTATTTGTGGCCCATAATGCGGGATTTGACTATTCGTTCTTGCGTCGGGAATTTAAGTCCCTGGGCACTAATTTTATTCGTAAAAAATTGTGTACCGTCAGGTTGAGTCGCAAAATCGTCCCTGGCTTACATAGTTACAGTCTGGGTACCCTTTGTGCCACGCTGGGTATTCCCATTGAGAATCGTCACCGGGCATTTGGAGATGCCAGGGCCACGGTGACCCTATTGCAATATCTACTTAATAACGACCGGGTAAATCATATAGAGGAAGCTTTAAGTAGGTATTCACGAGAAGGCACACTGCCACCGAACTTAGCCAGAAAGGAGTTTGACCTCCTACCCGAAGAAGTAGGTGTATACTATTTTATGGATAAAAAAGGGAAAGTAATTTATGTTGGTAAGGCCAAAAACATACGGCGCCGGGTGCTCACTCATTTTCAGCAATTCGGCCGCTCACGGCGATCCATGGAATTTCGCAATCAAATCCATGGGATTGCCTATGAACTTTGCGGAAACGAACTGGTTGCCTACCTGCTGGAGTCCCATGAAATTAAGAAGAACTGGCCCAGATTCAACAGATCACAGCGATTTACCCGGTATTGTTGGGGGATTTACAAATACTGCGACCAGAATGGATACCAGAGATTAATAGTATCAAAATCGACGAAATCCAACCTGCCCTTGATCTCCTTCAAAACATTTGATCAGGCATGGGATTTTTTACGACAGCAGGCCGACAGGTATTCATTGTGTAAGCGTCTTTGTAACATACAAACCGTTAGCGGCTCGTGTCTGGATTATTCCGCGGGTAATTGCCACGGAGCCTGTATCCGGGAAGAGTCTGCGTCCAACTACAATCAAAGAGTAATGGATTTCCAGGAAAACATCAAATACCTGGATAATTCATACCTGTTGCTGGGTAAAGGCCGTCATTACCAGGAGACCTCCCTGGTTTTGGTAGAAAACGGAAAATATAAGGGGTTTGGGTTTGCCGAAGATAATATTCAGGAGACTGAATTAGATGGTCTAATCCAGAATATCACCAGCTATGCAGATAACCAGGATGTTCAGAGGATTATTGATTCATATCTGCACCAGCACCCAGGCACCAGGAGAATATGGCTAAATCCACAGGATTCACCGATAAGCAGTAGACCAATTAGTTAATTTCCCGATAAGGCGTATTTTTAAGAAACTGAACCAATCAATAAAATGTCGGACGAAGCCTTTATTGTCGATGGAATAAGGACGCCTTTCGGATCCTTCGCTGGCTCCCTGAGCAATGTGCGTACAGACGACCTGGCAGCATTGGTAATCCGTAGATTACTTGAAAAGCAACCCGATATCCCCGTGGAGTCAATTGACGATGTTATCCTTGGCTGTGCCAACCAGGCGGGTGAAGACAACAGGAATGTTGCCCGAATGAGTTTATTATTAGCGGGTCTTCCCTGGTCGGTACCCGGAGAAACGGTCAATCGCTTATGTGCTTCCGGCTTAAGTGCCATAAACCATGCAAAAAGAGCCATTAAAAGTGGCGATGGCCATGTGTTTTTGGCCGGAGGTGTTGAGCACATGACCCGTGGCCCCTGGGTTATATCAAAAGCATCCAAGCCTTTTGGAAGGGATGCGGAAATGCATGACAGCAGTTTTGGATGGCGATTCATCAATCCTAAAATGCAAGATCTGTACGGGACGGAGAGCATGGGGCAAACAGCTGAAAATCTGGCCCACAAGTTCGAAATATCCCGAGAAGACCAGGATCATTTTGCCTGTTGGTCTCAGGAAAAAGCCCACAAAGCCTGGGAGAATGGACGGTTAAAGGAAGAAGTAACTCCGGTTTCAACTCCACAAAGAAAAGGTGATCCGGTAGCGTTCGACCGGGACGAATTCATTAAACCAAAAACTACTGTTGAAATACTATCCAAATTGAAACCAGCTTTTAAAACTGGGGGTACGGTTACCGCGGGAAATTCCTCAGGTATCAATGATGGAGCGGCGGTCACCCTGATTGCCTCCGGGAGGGCCATAGAGAAATACAAGCTGAAACCTCTGGCCAGAATTATCAGCAGTGGGGTTGCAGGGGTTGAACCAGGGATAATGGGAATTGGCCCGGTATATGCCAGTAAAATTGCACTAAAGCAGGCGGGGTTGTCAATGGCGCAGATGGATCTGATAGAAGTTAATGAGGCTTTCGCCGCCCAGGTACTGGCCTGTACCCGTCAATGGGAATTAGCGGATGATGACCCCAGGATCAATCCCAACGGTGGAGCAATTGCCATCGGGCACCCGCTGGGGGCCTCCGGAACACGAGTTGCCTATTCCGCTGCCCTGCAGTTAAAAATTACTGGAAAGAAATACGCATTGGTAACCATGTGTGTGGGAGTGGGACAAGGATATGCCATGATCTTGGAAAGAGTTTAAAGCTTTGAACACTGCAGTTTGCGCTTTGCGCTGTGTGTCACCTCACCCGCTATACCATTGCCACGGCCTTTCGTTTCTCCCGGCAGGCATGGCGCCTCTTATCCTTAGTGCCATAGTACCTTAGTTCCCTAGTACCCTAGTTCCCCAGTGCCCTAAACACTAACGTAAGTAACCAGCATCATCATGCCCATCAGGAGAATGGCCCATTTTAGCTTTTCGGGAACTGGTACGAACTCGAATTTCTGTGGTGGAAAGTTTCTTTGCGTCATGATCAGAGCTTTCCTACGATCAAAATCAACTGCACCAGAAAGAAAAATATTACCGTGCAACTGAGGATTACTCCTACCCACTCACTGGTCTTATTTACTACTTTTTGAAACGTTTTCATAAAATAGTTATATTTATTCGTGTTTTTATTATAATATATACCTGCTATATGGAAAAGGTAACCAGGGGGTTGAGTGTGAGTGTGGGTATTGAGTGTGAGTGTGAGTGTGAGTGTGAGTGTGGGTGTGGGTTGCAGTAGTAGGTAGGCTCAGTCTAAAATCTGTTTACCGCTATGCGCCCTGCCGACTGCATCTGCAAACTGCCGTCATGCCTACCGCCAACTGCAAACTGCCCTAATCCTTAACCTTCAACTGATCAAGATGTACATCCATTTGTGGGAATGGAATGGTAATGCCGCCCTGGTCAAGGGCTTGTTTGCAAGACTCCAGCACTTCTACATATACAGCGGCATAATCTTCCGGCTTGCAGTGAGGGCGCACTCCCAGGTTTACTGAAGAATCCGCCAATTCTATAACCACGACCACCGGCTCGGGGTCTTTCAGTACTTTTGGATGGTTGTGCATTACATCCAGCATCAAATTACGGGCTGCCTGGACATCGGAATCATACGATATACCAACTACCAAATCAACCCGCAGCACACCCTCTTTCATATAATTGACCACATCCGCATTCATTATGGGACCATTGGGAAGAATCACCGTCTTTCGGTCCAGAGTTACCATGGTAGTATGAAATATCCTGATATCGGTTACCATACCGGTTCTTCCCATAGTTTCAATTCGGTCGCCCACTTTATATGGTTTAAACAACAGGATCAGTACGCCACCGGCAAAATTTGATAAAGATCCCTGCAGGGCCAGTCCAACTGCCAAACCACCTGCACCTAACAGGGCCACAAAAGAAGTAGTGGCTATTCCCAGCATAGATCCCACGCTAATAAAGAGTAATATGTAGAGAATCCAGGAGGCCAGGCTTCCCAAAAATGCCTCCAGGGTCGCGTCAACCGCCTTATTTTTAAGGGCGCGTTTAAGCCCTTTAACCACCTGCTTTATTATCCACATTCCCACTATCAACACCACCAGAGCTCCTAGTACCCTGGGACCGTATTTGATAGCAAAGTCTGTTACCAGTTGCATGTATTGATCGACATTTTCCATATCACATTTATTGGTGAAACTATTGGTTATCAATATAGAAGAAAATTTAAGGCGCTTACAACGACAGGCACAAAAAAAGCCCTGATCAAATTGACCAGGGCTTCATTATTTTTAATTTCCGTTACTTTATCTTATCAACCACCGCCTTGAAAGCTTCCGGATGATTCATGGCCAGATCGGCCAGCACCTTGCGATTCAATTCGATATTGGACTTTTTCAATCCTCCAATTAATTGGCTGTAACTGAGTCCGTGCTCTCTGGCACCGGCATTGATCCTTAAGATCCAAAGTTTTCTAAACTCCCTTTTCTTGACACGGCGATCACGGTAGGCATATTGTCTTCCTTTCTCTACCGCGTTCTTTGCTACCGTATAAACATTTTTCCTGCGGCCCCAATATCCTTTTGCCGCCTTGAGGATCTTCTTCCTTCTGGCTTTTGAAGCCACTGTATTTACTGATCTTGGCATTTTTAAACATTTTTTGACTGCGGGTGGTCCTAAGACACTTCAAACCATACAGTCCGGTGAAACAACCTTAATTTAAACTGAACTAAATGTTCAGCATTTTCTTTATTCTCGGTTCATCTGCCTTGTGAACCAGGGTGAATTTGGTCAAATTCCGCTTCTGCTTGGTTTCTTTTTTGGTGAGAATATGACTCTTATAAGCATGCTTCCTTTTGATTTTACCGGTTCCGGTAAGTTGAAAACGCTTCTTTGCTCCAGACTTAGTTTTAACTTTTGGCATTATCTCGTTCTTTTTACTTCTTTACCTTCTTGGGAGAGAGCATCAAAAACATCCGTTTTCCCTCCAGTTTAGGCAGTTGATCAACTTTTGCGTATTCCTCCAATTCCTGCGCCAGGCGCAATAAGAGGATCTCTCCCCTCTCCTTAAAAACAATAGTTCTTCCCACAAAATGTACGTAAGCTTTAACCTTAGCTCCATCCTGCAGGAAATTTATGGCATGTTTTAACTTAAAATTAAAATCATGCTCATCGGTATTCGGTCCAAATCGGATTTCCTTGACGACGGTTTTCTGTGCCTTGGACTTGATCTCCTTCTGCTTTTTTTTCTGATCATATTTGAACTTTGAGTAGTCTATGATCTTGCATACCGGGGGATCTGCTTTCGGTGAAATTTCCACCAAATCCAAATTTTGCTCGTTAGCCATTCTCAATGCGGTCTGGATATCATAAATATCCACCTTCACATTGTCACCTACAACCCTTACAAACGGTGCTTTTATCTTCTCGTTTATTTTATAAGGTTCTTCGACTCGACCTCGATAACCTCCTCGTCTTGGTCTCCTAATTGTTACCTCCTTGTTTGGTTAAGAAAAATGAGTGGCAAATATCGCTGTAAAATATTTAATAATCAAAGATATGCTGCCTTAATTATACTGTAGTTCTTCTGCTATTTCCCTCTGCACCAGCTTTATAAAATCGTCCTGCGTCATCTGTCCCACATCGCCCTTGCCGTGTCTGCGCACGGATACCATACCACCTTCTTCCTCCTTCTCCCCTACAATCAGCATGAACGGTATCTTTTTTATTTCTGCATCCCTGATCTTGCGTCCGATCTTTTCATCCCGTTGATCGACAAAACCCGTTATGTCATGAGTTTCAAGCGTTTTCATCAGCGACTCTGCATAACTATGATATTTCTCGGAGATGGGCAGAACGGCGATCTGTTCAGGGGATAACCACAATGGAAAATTACCGGCACAGTGTTCTATCAAAACCGCCACAAACCGCTCCATTGAGCCAAAAGGGGCCCGATGGATCATCACCGGGCGATGTTTTTGATTGTCCTCACCAATATATTCCAGTTGGAACCGCTCCGGCAGATTGTAATCAACCTGAATGGTACCCAATTGCCAGGTCCTTCCCAAAGCATCCTTCACCATGAAATCCAGCTTGGGACCGTAAAAGGCTGCTTCACCGTATTCGGTTACAGTATCTAATTGTTTCTCTTCTGTTGCTTCCGCAATCTCTCTTTCCGCGCGATCCCACACGTCATCGCTGCCTATGTACTTTTCCTTATTGTCGGGATCCCGAAACGACAACTGGGCAGTAAACTCCTCAAAATTAAGGGCTTTCAATATATATAATGTCAAGTCAATCACCTTCAGGAACTCGTCTTTTACCTGATCGGCGCGACAGAATATATGGGCATCGTCCTGTGTAAATCCCCTTACCCTGGTCAATCCATGTAATTCGCCATGCTGCTCATAGCGGTATACCGTTCCGAACTCCGATAATCGTAAAGGCAGTTCGCGATAAGATCTGGGCCGCACATTGAATATTTCACAATGATGCGGGCAATTCATGGGTTTTAGCAGAAACTCTTCCCCCTCATGTGGAGTGGTGATGGGTTGGAAACTGTCCTCACTATATTTTTCGTAATGTCCTGAAGTTTCATATAGATTCTTACCCCCTATGTGAGGTGTTACTACCGGCTGATAACCCGCCTTTACCTGTGCCTTTCTTAAAAACTGCTCCAGACGCTCTCTTAGCTGTGTGCCCTTGGGCAACCAAAGTGGCAGTCCCATGCCTACTTTTTCCGAGAACGCAAACAGTTCCAGCTCCTTACCCAGTTTGCGATGGTCCCGTTGCCTGGCCTGCTCCAGTAGTTCCAGGTATTCCGTTAGTTCCTTCTGTTTGGGGAAAGTAATCCCATAAATTCTGGTCAGCTGCTTATTTTTCTCATCCCCTCTCCAATAAGCGCCCGCTACATTCATCAACTTGATAGCTTTTATAATCCCGGTATTGGGTATGTGTGGCCCCCGGCAAAGGTCGGTGAACTGACCCTGATGATAAAAGGATATGGTGCCATCTTCCAAATCCTGTAAAAGTTCCAGCTTATACTCATCACCCTTTTCTTCAAAATACGCTATGGCATCGCTCTTGGAGATCTCCTGGCGCTGGTACTGGTTCTTTTGCCTGGCCAACTCCAGCATTTGGGCTTCTATCTTTGGTAATTCATCAGCACTGAACTCCACATCACCAAAGTCCACATCGTAATAGAATCCGTTATCAATGGGGGGACCTATACCAAATTTTATCCCCGGATACATGGATTCCAGGGCTTCAGCCATCAGGTGTGCACTACTATGCCAGAATGTAGCTTTTCCCTCCCGATCGTTCCAGGTGAGCAAGGCTACTTTCGCATTTTCACAAATGGGTCTGTCGGCATCCCAAACTTCATCATTTACCCTGGCTGCCAGCACATTCCTGGCCAGGCCCTCGCTGATATTCCGGGCGATGTCCATTCCGGTGATTCCAACAGGATACTGCCTTACCGATCCATCAGGTAAAGTGATGTCTATTTGTTGATTACTCATTAATCTCTAATTGGTGGTTTGGTTGGTGAAATGGTCTCAACCTGTAAATTAGCTTCTCTGTCCTGTCTAATTTTCTGCAAATATGCAACTTTTCCCTTAAGTTTTGCTAATTCCTCCACCGCCGGTTGGTAAGTGGAATCAATGGCCAGTATTTCCCCGTATTTTCTCATAGAGGTGCCGTAATATGTGCGCCGGTCATACACCCTGGCTTCTGCCAGCAAACTAGGAAGGTGATGATCGTCGATCTGCAATGCCTTTTGAGCATAATACAGGGTTGAATCATACCATCGTTTGTGAAAATGAGCCACGGCCGACTGATACAAAGGCTCAATATCGGTACTGTCCGTTACGCTCAGATAATGGAATACTACCAGTGCACTATCGTACTGGCCGTTCTCTGAAAACAATTTTCCTTTATGAAGCAGTACCTCACGGTCCTTTGGATACTCCTTCAGGTTTTGATCCAAATAGGCAAAAGCCTTTTCAAAGTCTCCTGTAGATTGATTTATTAATGCCAGGTATTTCAGGGATTCATAAGAGGTTTCGGGGCTTGTAACACTATTGGAAAAACTCTCCAAGGCCTTTAAAGTATCATTCAGGGCCCATTCGATTTTTCCTTTGGTACAGTAATAGGTAAGACTTTCCGGATATTTCAGTAAAGCCTGGTTTACTTCCGACAAGGCACTATTCAAATTGCCCTGTAAGTAATTCAACTTAGCCATAAGGTGCCACAGATCGGGATAATCACCTCCCAATATCTGAGCTCTCGAAACCCTGGCCAGGGCAGTTTCATAATCTCCTGTATGCTCCAGCAGTTGTGCTTCCTTTAGCAGGTAATCGGGAGCCGGGTCCAGGTTTATGGCCTGCTTTACGGTCGACAGCGCCTCATCGATGCGACCCACTGCCTCCAGGTATATCGCTTTTTTATAATAGGCATCGGGGTTATCAGGGTCTGCCTCTACCAGCCTCTCCGCCTCTGTCAAGCTGGACTGGTAAAACGCCGCTCCAACTTCAGGCACTTCTACCAATGGGTATGACCTATCCTGTTGTTGACAGGAAATCGTCAAAACCAGACTAACCAGCACCAGGTTTTTACTAAACCTTCTTACCATCGAGAAACCTCCTTTCCAGTATGTCGGCATTTTTTACAGATTTTCGGTACCAGTTTAAACGAATGGCCTGCTTTTCCGGTTCATCCAACTGCCAGTTAACTTTCGACTGATGCAATTTCCCCACTAATGTTTGCAAACACAACGCCACACTGACCGACAGGTTGAAGCTTTCGGTAAAGCCGAACATGGGTATTTTTACCACCTGATGGGCACTTTGAAAGGCCTGCTCCGATAACCCGGTCAATTCAGTGCCAAAAATCAAAGCAATTTTACGGTCCATATCTATCTCATCGATGCTAATACCATCCCTGTGAGGAGTAGTGGCATAAAGGGTATATTCTTGTGCTAGCCTGTCCAAACATATCCTGGTATTGGGAGCACCGGAGTCGTTATAACGAATAATATTCACCCACTTTGAAGCTCCCTGTGCTACATTGGGGTTCAATGTATATTCATTTTTGTTTTCAATAACGTGCAGATCCTGTATACCAAAACAATCGCAGGAACGTATTACCGCACTGGCATTCTGCGGCTGAAAAATATCTTCCAGCACCACGGTGACAAACCTGGTACGATTGCACAACACCCTTTCAATCCCCTCTTTTTTGGACGTACTGATAAAGCTGCCCAAATATTCCAGTAACGTTTGATCTTCGCTAGTTTTCATCTTTCGGCTCGAACAAGCCCAACTGGTCCGGTTGTTCCTTAGTAGGGGGTACATCAAACTCCACGGTAGATCCTACCTCAAATCCATCCTCAGTTTGCTCTTTAGCAGGTGAGTCTACGTTCTGTTCCTTGCTGGTGCTTATGGGTTTTTTCTTATCGGTGCTGGGGGCTTTGGACGAAGTTTTAGCAGTAACCGAAGGCGAAGTTTCCACCGGGTGGTCCTGCTCCGTGCCCGATTTAGACTTATTATCGGCTTTTGAAATAAATTCTGCGCTTATAATCTTATGAGAGGAAAGGCGGTTACCCAAAGCCTTCCAACCCTTTACCTCAATAACTGATTTCGGATCAATGCGCTTGGAAACTTTTTTGCGCGACTTGTCCCGGTAAGAATATTCCAGCTGGGCCTTTTGGTCTGTGGTTGCTGCCAACAATTTACTCCCACCTGATTCACTGATGAAACTAAATCGCTTGCCCAGGGTTGTGGTCTCAATCTGAAACCGCTTCAGATAATGAGATTTGGAAGTACCATCATAATGAACTGCCGTGACCACGGTATCATTGCTCAGTTTATCCAGCCAAATAACTTTATCGGGCTCGTATCTGTTGGTCAACTCGAAGTCGGTCTGTTCGTAGCTGCCGTCCTTGTAAATGACGGCAATCCTGTCTTCTCCATGAAAGTTGCCCAAAAACCTACCGCGTTGATCGCGATTGAGCCTGCCAATAGTATCGTCGTACCAAATGTCCAGTCCGCCGATGGTGGAAACTCCTTCTGATTTAAGCACAATCTTCCGAACGGGATATCTGGTTACAATATTACCTCCAGCTCCTCTGCCCTTTATATCGATATCGGCAAAATCGAAATCAAACGCTTTTTTCCGGGCCTTGGAGCCTGCAGTAAGATGTATGGAAACCACCTCCGCCTCCGCATTTGGATTGGCTGTCAGATAATGAACCCGGGTGCCCTTGGTCCCTTTGGTAAGGTTATACTCCTTGTCCCTGGTCACCGCCAATACCTGGAATCTTTTAGCCATGGAACGGCCGCTTTTGCCATCCAGATAGATCATATTATAGACCTGCCGTTCATCATTTTTTTTGAAAACTCCGGCGAAAAGGATATCCTTACCCATAAACACCTTGTCGGCAATTCTCGACACCTTGCACACACCATCTTTACGCAGCACCAGAATATCGTCCAGATCGGAGCACTCTGTCACAAATTCATCTTTGCGAAGTCCGTAACCAATAAATCCTTCC
>JAUIKU010000077.1 GCA_030430675.1 Bacteroidia bacterium
GCCTTACCTGGAGATCACCGCGCGCGACGATTTGCTTATGGAGTTGGTGGCCCGTGCCCGGGATAAAATCACCAAAAACATCAATACCATAGACCTGCTGGTGGCCGTCAATCAACTGATCAACCAGGAGCTCAAATACAGGATCAGAATGGAGCCCGGGGTACAAAGCTGCCAGCAAACCCTGGCAACCGGTTCCGGCTCCTGCCGTGATTTCGCCTGGCTGCTGGTACAGGTATTGCGCCATATGGGCCTGGCTGCCCGCTTTACTTCCGGCTACCTGATCCAGCTGAAAGCCGATGAAAAAGCATTGGACGGGCCCTCCGGTACCGAGCAGGATTTTACCGATCTGCATGCCTGGACCGAAGTGTATATCCCGGGAGCGGGCTGGGTTGGGCTGGACAGCACCTCCGGTTTATTTGCGGGAGAGGGGCATATTCCCCTGGCCTGCACCCCCGATCCCCAAAGCGCAGCACCTATTTCCGGGGCCGCAGAACCCTGTGAAACCACGTTTGAGTTCGAAAATACCGTCACCCGTATCCATGAAAAACCCCGGGTCACCAAACCCTATTCCGATGAGCAGTGGCAGCACATCATGGTGGTAGGGGACCAGGTGGACGCCGACCTGGTAGCCAACGATGTGCGGCTGACCATGGGAGGGGAGCCTACCTTTGTAGGCATTGACAATACCGATGCCGCGGAATGGAACTCCGCCGCCGACGGCGAGCATAAAAGAAAACTGGCCAATACGTTGTTTCATAAAGTCAAGGACAAATTTGGCACCGGCGCCCTGATGCAGTACGGCCAGGGCAAATGGTACCCGGGTGAGCCACTGCCGCGTTGGAAGCTGGCCTGCTACTGGCGACTGGATGGCCATCCCATTTGGAACAACGACCAGCTGATGGCCGATCTTTCCAAAGATTATAAACTGGATCACCAGATGGCTGACAAATTTTCGGCAGAGTTGGCTGCTGAACTTCACCTGGAGCCTGATAACATCTTACCAGCCTATGAAGACTCTTTTTACTTTATCTGGGAAGAAAGCAAAGTTCCGGTCAATGTAGATCCCCTGAAGCTGGATTTGAAATCCGCCCTGGAACGGCAGAAGCTGGCGGAACTGTTGAACGAGGGCCTGGATAAGCCGGTGGGATATGCGCTGCCGGTGCGTTGGGATGGCAAAGCGGAAAACTGGCAAAGCTGCAAGTGGTCCTTCCGCAGGAATCACCTTTTCCTGGTTCCGGGTAACTCACCTGCGGGACTGCGGCTGCCGCTGGACTCCATCCAGCATATTGACCCGGATAAGGAAGATCCGACCTTTGAGCGAGACCTGTTTGCGGAAACCGTAGCATTGCCGCAAATGCACGAATTGCCGACCGTGGGTGAACAAGCTGGAGACTATAATACCACCAATGATATATTCAAGACCTGCCTGATCATCGAAGTTCGTCAGGGAAAGCTCTTTATCTTTTTTCCCCCTGTGGAATACTTTGAACACTACCTGGACCTGGTGGGTGCGGTGGAACGGGTAGCCCAGAAACTGGAAATTCCGGTACTGATCGAGGGATACGACCCTCCCTCTGACAACCGGGTGCAAAAGTTTATGATCACGCCGGACCCGGGGGTGATCGAGGTAAATATCCATCCTTCCACTTCCTGGCGGGAATTGCTGGCTAACTACGAAACCCTGTATACCTGTGCCCGGGAATCGCGGCTCACTACCGAGAAATTCAATCTGGACGGACGGCACACCGGTACCGGGGGTGGTAACCACGTGACCCTGGGTGGATTAACATCAGCCGACAGCCCGCTGTTGCGAAGACCCGATGTACTCAAGAGCTTTATCACCTACTGGCAGCACCATCCTTCATTGTCTTACCTGTTCTCCTCCCAGTTTATCGGACCTACTAGTCAGGCGCCCCGGGTAGACGAAGGACGGGACGAAATGCTCTATGAGCTGGAACTGGCTTTTCAACAGGTACCTAACGGCAAAGAAAACGAAGTGCCCTTCTGGCTGGTGGACCGCATTTTCCGCAACCTGCTGGTGGACATCACCGGCAATACCCACCGGGCGGAATTCTGCATAGACAAATTGTACTCACCCGACAGCAGCTCGGGCCGGCTGGGCATCCTGGAATTCCGGGGCTTTGATATGCCACCGCACTACCGCATGAGCATGGTGCAGATGCTGTTGATCCGGGGACTGCTGAGCTTGTTCTGGAAAACCCCCTACGACCACCGGCTGGTGCGCTGGGGAACTTCCCTGCACGACAAGTTTTTACTGCCGCATTATTGCTACAAGGACCTTTCGGAAGTGGTGAACGATCTAAAGGCAGCGGGCTACGATTTTGATATGAGCTGGTTCGACCCGTTCTTTAGCTTCAGGTTCCCATTCCTGGGTGAATTACAGGTGGACGACATTCATATAGAACTAAAAATCGCCATTGAGCCCTGGCATGTGCTGGGAGAAGAAGTTTCCCAAAGCGGCACCGCCCGTTTTGTGGATTCGTCGTTGGAGCGACTCCAGGTAAAAGTGACCGGATTGACCGACTCCCGCTATCATTTGTTGTGCAACGGTTTCCGCATCCCCATGAAAAACACCGGGGTACAGGGTGAATACGTTTCCGGCATTAGATACCGGGCCTGGCGGCCACCATCGGCACTGCATCCCACCATAGGGGTGGATACGCCCCTGACCATAGATCTGTACGACACCTGGACCAGGAAATCGGTAGCGGCCTGTAAATATCATGTAGCGCATCCGGGGGGGAGAAGTTACGACACGTTCCCAGTGAATAGTTTCGAGGCGGAGTCCCGGCGGGTCTCCAGGTTTTTTGATTTCGGACATTCCATCAACCTGGTAGAGCCCACGGTGGTGGCCAATCAAAATGCCGCCGGCCGGTTTGTGACCAAAGTAAATATCATGTCGGATTATACCAGTACTGCGGAAGAGTATAACCCTGACTTTCCCCATACTATGGATTTAAGACGATACAAACGAGCCAAACAGTAAATGATTGCCTCCTATTTAAACAGCATTAAGAACGGCACCGCCCGTTATTTGGATGAACTGGCAACCAAAGACGGCCAGATCTCAGAAAAATGGCAGCACCTGGCCCATTATTACGACTGTGCCGGCCCTCAAAAGTTAAAGCAGAGCCACGATGAGGTAAGCCGGCAGCTGCGGGAAAACGGGGTAACCTACAATATCTATGGCGACCCCGAAGGCATGAACAGGCCCTGGCAGCTGGATCCCATTCCCATGGTGTTTGGCAGCGAGGACTGGGAATACATAGAAAGGGGACTGCAGCAAAGGGCCAACCTGCTGAACCATATCTTAAAGGATGTCTACGGGGGGCGGACCCTGATCAAAGAGGGACTTATTCCTTTCGAACTGGTTTACAACCACCAGGGGTTTCTGCGACAGGTGGATAAGCTGATGCTGGAGGGGGATTTGCAACTTATCCAGTACTCTACCGATCTGGCACGCGGTCCCAATGGGCAAATGTGGGTATTACACGACCGTACCGATGCCCCCTCCGGGGCCGGCTATACCCTGGAGAACCGGGCCGCCATGACCAGGGTATTCCCCGAATTGATCAGGGAAAACGAGGTGCGAAAGATCACATCCTACTATCAAACCCTGCGCAATACCCTGATCAACCTTTCTTCCAGAAGCCTGGAAAACCCGCGCATCGTACTGCTGTCGCCCGGGCCCATGAACGATACCTATTTCGAGCACGCCTACCTGAGTTCCATCATGGGCTTTACCCTTTCCATGGGGCAGGACCTCACGGTGAGCGATGGCCAGGTATGGCTGAAGACCATCAAAGGGCTGGAAAAAGTGGATGTGATTATCCGCCGGGTGGATGATGTCTATTGCGATCCCCTGGAATTTTTAGGGGAATCACATCTGGGGGTAGTGGGCCTGATGGAAGCCATTCGGCAAAAGAATGTGCTGGTGATCAATCCGCTGGGGGTACGTATGCTGGAAAACCCGGGACTGATGGCCTTTCTGCCCAAAATTTGTCAGAAAGTATTTGGTGAAGACCTGATCCTGAATTCGGTAGCCACCTGGTGGTGCGGACAGGAAAGAGAAAAAAACTACGTACTGGATAATTTAGACTACCTGATCATCCGGGGCATTTACTCCGATCAGAATGCGGTGTTCGGAGGGAACCTGAGCAGCCAGGAAAAGGACGAGCTGATCAGAAAAATAAAAGCAAATCCCTACCTGTTTGTGGGTCAGGAAACAGTGGATTTTTCTACCACACCCTCCTGGATCGACAACCAAATGGTGGCCAGGAACGCAGTGTTCAGAAGCTACCTGGTGGCCAACTCCGAAAACCACGGCTACAGCGTGATGCCCGGGGGTTTGTCCCGCAGTTCCCCGCAACAGGGCGTCTTTATGGTCTCCAACCAAACCGGGGGCATTAGTAAAGACACCTGGGTACTGGGCAAACAGGTGGAGACGCCGCAGCCACCGCCGGTAAAAGTGTCCCGGCAGCAAGCCAAGGTACAGCAGCAGATACTGCCCAGCCGTACCGGGGAGCACCTGTTTTGGCTGGGGCGCTATATGGAACGGTCGGCCTACACCATCCGACTGATGCGGATGACACTTATGGCCTACAACGAAGCGGATACCGATATTCATGTAACCGAAGACAAAGTACTATCCACACTGCTTAAAAGCCTGTCACACCTGACCGGAACCCTGCCCGGATTCACTAAAAAGCAGGTACTGAGAAAGCCGGAGTCGGAGTTATTGTCACTCACCACCGACGTGACCCGCATGGGCAGCCTGGCCAATTCCATCCAGTCATTTCTCTCCAACGGGTATGCCGTGCGCGACCGTCTGGGGCTGGATACCTGGCGCATACTGGACAGCGTTTCCGAAGAGCTTAACGGCATGAAAAGGCCCGGAATTACGCTGACGGAAGTATATCATGCCCTGGACCAGATGGTCATCAAGATGATGGCGTTTTACGGCTTGAATATCGACAATATGACCAGGGAGTCTTCCTGGCACCTGTTGAATATGGGACGGTTTATCGAGTCATCCGCCAATACCTGTACCGCCCTTAAGGCACTGATCACCAAGAAATTTGGTCTGGCCACCGACAAAGAACTTTGGGAAACCACCCTGAGATGTAATGAGAGCCTGGTAACCTACCGCTACCACTACCGGTCAAACCTGGAACTCACAGGTGTTCTGACCCTTCTGCTCAGCACCGAAGCCAATCCGCGGTCGCTGTTGTACCAGATCAAAAAAATCGACGATCATTTTAAACAGATGGCCATCCAGGAATTTGGTGAAACCAAGGAGCTGTCACCCATACGCAAGAAGCTGCTGGAAGCCTACACCAAAACCAAGCTCAGTGATATTGAAACACTGTGTGTCCTGAATGAAAAAAGCCAGAGCTATACCCAGCTGATCACATTCCTGGATGAGATCGTGGCCCTGATACAGGACACATCCACCATCGTGAGTGAAGACTTTTTCAACCACACCAGCAGCCGCTACAGCATGATCCAAACCAACTTACTGCCGGAAATATGAAGTACCAGGTCACCCATGTCACCGACTATATCTACCAGTCACCCTCGTCCCTGTGCCACAACATTATGGTGCAGACCCCCAAGAACCTGCCATTCCAGACGGTAGAACAGCATGAACAGGTCATCGATCCGGAACCGGAGTACCTGAACAGGTCTCAGGATTTTTTCGAAAACCAAACGGTACACTTTTCCATAGAGCGTACCCACTCCAAACTTACCGCTACCAGTAAGAGTACAGTAGTACTGAGCGCGCCCGCCTGGATGACAGCGGACCCCGGTCAAACCCAGCCCTGGGAGCAGGTGCGGGACTGGCTGCACACAACCAAAGCCCTGAACGATACCCGGCAATTTTATCTGCAGTCCAAACACGTGGAATTTGCGGATGGGGTGCAGGAGTACACGCTGCAATCCTTTACTCCGGGCCGGCCCATCATGGAAGCCATGCTGGAGCTGAACAGCCGCATCAACAGTGACTTTACCTTTACCCCGGGATTTACTGATCTGAGCACCCCGGTATCGGAAGTATTCGCCAACAGGAAAGGAGTATGCCAGGACTACGCCCACTTTTCACTGGCCTGCGTAAGGTCCATCGGGCTGGCCGCCCGGTATGTGAGCGGCTATCTGGAAACCATTCCACCACCCGGCAAACCCAAGATGGTGGGGGCCGACGCCTCCCACGCCTGGATATCACTTTATATCCCGGACCTGGACGACTGGGTGGAATTCGACGCCACCAACAACCTGCTGGTGAGCGACCAGCACATCAGGGTAGCAGTAGGCCGTGATTTTGCGGATGTGACCCCGTTGAAGGGGATCATTTACAGCGCCGGAAAGCACACCATGGAAGTAAGCGTCGATGTGAGAAGATCTTAGGTGTAAGATCTTAGATCTGAAATCTGTAAAGTATTGATTATGCCAAGATATACGCTGAATGTAAATAATACCCCCAGGGAAGTTGAGGCTGAAGGTGATACCCCATTGCTCTATGTACTGCGTGATCACCTGGAATTGAACGGACCCAAATTTGGCTGCGGCGTGGCCCAATGCGGCAGTTGTATGGTGCTGATCGATGGTAAAGCGGCGGTAAGCTGCACTTTGCCGGTATCATCGGTAGGTCAGTCGGAAATCACCACCCTGGAAGGCTTGGCTGATGATAATGGGAAACTTCATGCGGTTCAGGAAGCCATGGTGCAAGAGCAGGCGGCCCAATGTGGTTACTGTCTCAACGGCGTGATTATATCAGCCGTCAGCTTGCTGAACAAAAACCCCAACCCGGGAATTTCAGATATTAAAAATGCGCTGCAAGCGAACCTGTGCAGGTGTGGCACGCACACCCGTATGATCAAAGCGGTAGCAGCAGCTAAAAACCGGTAACCAGCACTGTAATGACAAATCCTGCTTTTCAATCCAGAAGAAAATTCCTTCAGAATATTGGGTATATCAGTGTAGGCTTCTCATTTTTCCCCGGATGTGCAGCAGAGTCTGATCCTGTCATGGCCTCCAGGATAGATTACCTGGGAGACCTGCCCCGGGTGATGGAGCGGGCCCACCAGGTCAACGCCTGGCTGCAGGTGCTGGCGGATGGCCGGGTAAAAGTATATTCGGGTAAAGTGGAACTGGGCCAGGGTATCAGGGTAGCGATTCAGGCGGTAGCAGCGGAGGAGCTGGATATGGACCTGGACAGGGTAGCGGTGCACCTGGCGGAAACAGGAGTTACCCCCAACGAAGGCTATACCGCCGGCAGCGGATCTATAAAAAGCAGCGCCATGTCGGTGCGCTACGCCGCGGCCACCGCCCGCAGTGAATTGCTAAAACTGGCCAGTGCCCGGCTGGAAGCACCCCTGGAAAATCTTACCCTGTACAATGGTACCATTAGGTCAACTGTTGATGACAAATCCATTGAAATTCAGAATTTACTGCAGGGCAAGCAAATAGAAACAACCGTTACCACCCCCGTTCCCATCAAGGCCAAAGACCAGCATAAATATGTGGGAAAAGCCATTCCCCGTCAGGACATCCACAAGATGGTGGCAGGGGAGCCTGTCTATATCCAGGACCTGCGATTTCCCGGCATGGTACACGCCCGAATAGTACGCCCGCCCAATCACAGATCGGAACTGGTGAGCCTGGATGACGCGCGATTGAAACAGCAAGTGCCGGGCATCATCAAAACGGTGGTCAATGGGAATTTCTTAGGGGTGATGGCCCAGAGGGAATACCAAGCGGTAAAAGCGGAACGATACCTGAGGGAGCACAGCCAGTGGACCACTCCCCAGACATTCCCTGCCATGGAAAATCTGTATGATCATATTCGGGACATTGCAGATGCCCCTGAAAACATTCGAGACGACGGAGAGGCAGCAGCCACCCTGGAGAAGGGCAATACCCTGAAGTCCACCTACACCAAACCCTATATCAAACACGGCTCCCTGGGACCGGGCTGCGCCGTCGCCCTGTACGATCGGGAGGTGCTGCACGTTTGGTCCAACAGCCAGGGCATTTACCCGCTGCGGGAAGCGCTGGCAGCCATGCTGAGCATGGAGCCGGATAACATCCATATCGTGAGCGTCCCCGGACCCGGCTGTTATGGACACAGCACCCCGGACGATGCGGCGGCGGATGCGGCGCTGCTGGCGTTGGAATATCCCGGAAAACACATCAGGCTGCAGTGGTCACGTGACGATGAGAACAGCTGGGAACCCTATGGATCGGCCATTATCGCGGACCTGGCGGCCAGTCTCGATGAAAACGGTAAAATCGAGGCCTGGATCTCCGATATCTGGACCGACTCGCACAGTACCCGTCCCAATAAAGATGCAGGGACTTTACTGACGGCCAGACAGCTGGAAAATCCCAGCCAGATGCAGTCACCGGGCTACCGGGGAGGAGGCCATAGAAACGGCGATCCCTATTACGCCATTCCCAACCTGCAACTGAATGCCCACTATTTCGACGGTCCCCTGAGGGTATCTTCACTGCGCAGTCTGGGGGCCTTTGCCAATATCTTCGCCATTGAATCCTTTATGGACGAACTGGCGGAAGTGGCAGGGAAAGATCCCCTTGATTTTAGGATCGAACACCTGGACGACCAGCGGGCCATCGCGGTGATTCAAAAGGTAAAAGCCATGACCGCCGCTGAAACAGTGGGGGCAGGAGAGGGGCTGGGCTATGCCTTCAGCCGCTACAAGAACTACGATGGCTACGCCGCGGTAGCAGTCAGGCTAAAGGTGGATGCAGCCAGCGGCGGGGTATCCCTGATTAAAATGTGGGCGGCAGTGGATCACGGTGAAGTGATCAACCTGGATGGCCTGAAAAACCAGACGGAGGGGGGCATGATCCAGGCTGCCAGCTGGGCACTCCACGAGCAGGTGACCTTCGATCAAGAAAAAATCACCAGTACCGATTGGTCGAAATATCCCATTATGCGGTTTAACGATATCCCAGAAGTAGAGGTGGCGGTAATTGATCGTCCCCTGGAGCCGGTTTTGGGAGGGGGCGAAACTGCCGGTCCCCCTACCGGGGCCGCCATTGCCAATGCCGTTTACCGGGCCAGTGGCAAGCGGATTTATGATTTGCCCATTACCCTGGAGAAAATTAGCAATCAACAATAGCCTGCTATGAGCTTTGCCATCAGTATTTTGAAAACCATTTTGGTATCTATGGTGGGCCTGTCATTCCAGGCAGCCTTACCCAGCTATGATCGCATAGTGGTGGACCCTAATTTTGAGGGAGCCTATCAAATCACTTCGGCTGACCTTAACGGAGATAACCTGCCGGACCTGGTGGCGGTATCGGACCGCTTATCGGAAGTTGTTTGGTACGAAAATCCCACCTGGAAGAAACATGTGCTGCTCTACGAAACCAGCGGAAATATCGACCTGAACCCTTATGATATCGATGGCGATAGCGATATGGATCTGGCGTTTGCCTGTGAATTCAGCCTCAGCGAAACCATCAACGGAGGACATATTTACTGGCTGGAGAACCCCGGTGACCAGGATAAAAAATGGACAAAACATCTGATTGATTCCCTACCCACCACCCATCGCCTTCGCTGGACGGATATCGATGGAGACGGCACCGGTGAATTGGTGAATCTGCCCATGCTGGGGATAGGGTCAACCGGGACAGATTCTGAAATACCCGTGCAGCTGGTGTATTACGCCATACCTGAAGACCCGAGAGTTGATGATTGGTCCAGGATTCTGATCGACAGCTCGCTGCATCTGTCACACAGCATCAGTATTTTTAATTGGGATGAAGACCCGGCAGGGGAGATTTTGACCGCCAGTAGTGATGGTTTGGCACTATTTGACTTTAATCACAGGGGTTGGAACAAGAAAAAAATGACCACCGGCAATGACGGCGAGGGACGGGTTACCCGGGGAGCGGGTGAAGTAGCCGCCGGAAACCTGGGAAACCGACGGTTCCTGGCTTCTATAGAACCCTGGCATGGAAATAAAGTGGTGTTTTATACTGAGAATGACAGGCAATGGCAGCGCAAGGTGATCGATACCACTTTTGTGGATGGTCACGCCCTGGCCTGTTATGACTTGAATAATGATGGTTTTGATGAGATCCTGGCCGGCCATCGAGGAAAAACCTATAACCTGTACATCTTTCAATACCAGCCCGCTCAGGATCAATGGGAGAGAACAGCCTTGGATAGGGGAGGTATATCGGCCGCCGGTGTACATGTATTCGATGCCAATCAGGACGGAATTCCCGACATAGCCGCCAGCGGCAGCGCTACCCACAATATAGTGCTGTATCAGGGACGGCGATAGCCTAAAATTTTTGTGACAACCAGTTCAAACCAATTTTCGATACCGCCACATCGTCATCCGCCGGGCCTCCTGAGAAAGCGACCATCAGGTATCCCGAATCAATTCTTACGATAGTACCACCCCGGTACCCAAATTCACCTCTTATCTCCTTTCTCGATTCATCGCCGCTGTCTTCCAGGGTAACCGCCATCTCACCGGCTTTGGTATAGACAATGCCCAGCAAGTTGACCTTATCATCGGCCAGTTTTCCCACCACTTTCATCTTGGAGGTCCAGGTTGTGGTCTGATCACCAGGAATATAGGCCACCATGGCTACTCCCTGCATAGGAACCTTTTGCGCTTCCTGCTCGATAATGGTCAGGCATTCATCGACATGATCGAGGAAGATTTTTTCGTCATTGCTAGGTTGAGACAGCATAAATCCGGTAAGCAGGCCCAGGGGAATAAGGATGGCGGTTATTAAAGGCAGTTTTTTCATGTCCAATTATTTAACACAGCAATTATTTTGTCATTTTTCTTTTCCCTGGCCATATCCAGGGCCGTTTTTCCATTGGCTTCCCGGTGATCGATATCAGCCCCGGCCTGAAGCAGCATCTCGGTTATCTCACTGCAATCATCGCGTTGCGAGGCATTGTGTATCAACGGGGTGCGGCCAAGGCAGGGGGAACCTTGCTTTAGATTTATGGAATTGACATCAGCACCGCGATCCAACAGGATCCTGGTGGTTTCAGGGGCATGCTCGCTGGCCCAGTGAAGGGGTTTACCCCCAATCCAGTTGATCTCATCGGCTTCAATATCGGCGCCGTGATCCAGCAACAAAGTAACGATGTCGGCATAGCCATTGTGACAAGCCCAATGCATGGGGGTGTCACCGATCCAGCCCCGCTGATGAACCGCCAGGGGATCTCGCGCAATATGTGCTTTCACGATATGGAACCAGCCTTGCCGGGCCGCCAGGTTTATGGTCACCCCCAGACCATTGGTACCCACCGCCTTATCCGGAATTTCCTGAAGAAAATAATCCACCACTTCCTGATGCTTGTTCCAGGCAGCATCCATAATGGCGGGATAAGAAGCCATGGGGTTGGAGTAAACCTCAGCCCCTTTGCCAACCAGTAATTTCACCATATCCAGGTGACCGCCGGCGGCAGCGGTTTTTAAGGGCGTCATGTGTTCATCGATCCTGGCATCAATAAAATAGGGGCAGGATTTCAGGATGGATTTGACTTCAGATTCGTTTTCGGAGGTGATGGCCTTAAAGAATGACTTTAGGGTTGGGCTGGATGAGGATTTTTTGAACAGGTGCATTTTGGGTATGGTTGGAGGCGCCTTTATGTTAAAGGTAAGGGAAAGCACTGAGTCAAAGAAGAGCAACTGCTAAACAAACAACAAACTATCCTATTGCCATAGGTAGATGAATTGTTTTTTCATGATACGTGAAAATAATAGCAATTTTGCTCCGGTTGGACAAGGTACCATAGATTTCGCAGCTATTTTGAAACGGAAGTAGCAATCAGGGATGAAATCTACAATGGCGCAAACCGGCTAGTTTTACAAGAGCGGATTCTTCCCAGCTTGACGGAATAAATAGATGATACAAAAGAGAAAAAAATGGAAAGTCAAAAATTGAAATGTGAACAATTTGCCAGGTTACACCAACAGGATGGTGCGTTCATTATCCCTAATCCATGGGACCTGGGATCTGCCAAATTGTTACAGGGGTTGGGATTCAAGGCACTGGCAACCACCAGTTCAGGTCTTGCATACACTTTTGGACGAATGGATGGGGAAGTGACACTAGAGGAAAAGTTAAATCACTGTTATCAGCTAGCTAAAAATACCACGGTTCCCATAAATGCAGACTTTGAAAACGGCTTTGCCGATGATCCTGAAACTATTGTAAAACATGTAATGAAGCTGGTTGAAACAGGGATAGCAGGTTGCTCTATAGAAGATTTTAGTCGCGACTCCCATAGAATATATGATTTCAATCAATCCGTTGATCGAATACAGGCAGTCGCAGAAGCAGTTGCCACATTAAATATTCAGTTCCAACTCACCGCCCGCGCAGAAAATTTCCTGCATGGCATCATTGATCTGGAAGATACCATTAAGCGATTACAAGCCTATGAGGCAGCGGGTGCCGATGTGCTCTATGCACCCGGTATATTCTCCCTGGATCAGCTAAACCAAGTAACCGCAGAGGTAAATACTCCAATTAATGTGTTGGCACCACTAATTCCAGGTGTCAAAGTTGATGAACTGGTAGACGCCGGAGCAAAACGCATCAGTATCGGAGGCGCATTAAACTGGGCTGCTGTTAATCCAGTATTAAAAGCGGCTAACGAAATGCTAACCAAAGGTACATTTAATTGGACCTCCGGTATGGCAGACTCTGAGAAAGTAAAGCAAATTTTAGTTGAAGCGGCTATTTAACATAACGACCAATTATATAATAAAGGCAGGATCTGTCTGCGGACGTCCTGGCGGCCGGGAGCGCAATCTGTATTGTTTGTTATATAATTTATATTATGTTAAGTAATACTATGTACCTTATCTTCGCACTTCTTCCCTGCTATTAATAAATAATAGAACCTTCCCAAAATAATCAACTGCTAATTTTGTGGCTCAGAAATATTTTCTTTAACAGCAGCACCATTTACATTAACCACCCTATCAATAGGTGGAACAGATTTGATAAAACCCCACTTCCTCAAAGCAGTATAAATGGTAACTGCACTTACCACAAACGATAAAAATATAATCCAATTTTTCATTATCTTAAACTATAAACGATTCTCAACTCACGTGAAACAAAAACAAAAAGAACCATCCATCATAACCAAACCGAAAAAACGTTCCTGGCCATGGGCCAACATCATTGCTGGTTTAGCTTTACTCGTTTCCGTCTCCTCTGCTTACTTTGCCAATAAAGCAAACAACCTATCCGAAAAAATCTACAAACAAAACACCCAACTTCTATACACTCCTACATTGTACGTTGACCATATTGATATGGATAACAACCTTCATGATATTTTTGCTTCAAAAATAGCAAAGGCAAAACCTCCGGGGTTCGATGAAATTATGATACAATACAAAAATGCTTCAGGCATCCCCTTCAAAGTAATAAACCCAAAATTCATCGTAAACATTGGAGAAGACACACTAACACATGAACTAAAAATAATTGGTCAGCCTATTGACAGCCTATTATTACCACCATCACATAATCTAGACTACTTTTTATTTAACATCGACCCGCCAATTTCAATCGGCAAGGATCTAATAGATCCACATTTAAATATCTACCTAGAATGCTACCTCGTTACAACCGACGGCAGAACCTTTAAATACCAAAACGGAGTGGGAATTATATATAGAACCAAACCTTGGCCTCCAAGATCATTTCACAACCGTTATTTAAGCATGCCAACAGAAATTCCTAATCTATAGAATAACCTGATTGACACTCCCAAACCTCAGTTACCCTGCCATTTTTCAGATGTAAACTGATCAATACCGAATCTGCCTTTACCTTATACACCAACCTATAGGCTGATCTTTCTACAACCTCAAAAACTGACTCATTATCTGTGACCCATTTTTTTCTGTTTTGTAGATACTTCCAACGATAGTACAAAGAACCATCAACAATCTTTTTAACCCTATACATTGAAAATGAACTATCATTTTCAACATAATAAGCCACCTCCCAAATGCTTACACCCTTATCGCTCCTACTGGATAACGGTACACGATACTGATAATCAGCAACAGTAAAACTCCCATTCAAAATCTTATCGTAACGCTCAGTTAATAACTTGCTGTGATATTAAATCACAGCAAAACAAAAACATGATAAAGAACATAAACAACCTCATTGTTTTTCCATCTTAAATGAATTAACAACCAACTGACCATTACCAAAATACCGTTTAAACTGTATTCCGGTCTGATTGGTGAGATCCACAGTACCAGATAATGGGCCTGTACCATTTGAAGAATGTATTATAACAGTACCATCACCACCAGTGGCGTTTATCCTCAATGAACCTTTAGTAACTTGAGTAACATCAACCTCATAGGCCCATGTACCAGAAGTGAAAGCATACACAAAATTCATAGTCACATTATCACCATCAATGGTGTATAATTTAGCATGGCCGCTCTGGCTTTCATTTCCAGTGCTTCCACTTTCAGCCCAATAACTATTTAAACCTACCAAGATGGCTACTAAAAAAGTGAAAACTTATACACTTATCGAAATGAAGGATAAGTACCTCGGAGAAATCGGCACCAAGGATCGTGATGCGTATGAATATGAGCTGCGTATGGATGTTTTGGGTAAAATGATCCGGGCTGCCAGATTGGAACGCCGGTTGACTCAGGAAGAACTGGGAAAACTGGTCGGTGTAAAAAAAGCGCAAATCTCTAAACTGGAAACCAGTGCCAACAGTGCTACTATAGATACCCTATTAAAGGTCTTTAAGGCGCTGCAGGCAGAAATTAACTTTAATGTAAAGCTTGAACACAATTATGTGCAGCTCGCCTAGTTAGCACCAGTTGGCCGGAGCTTGTGCAAGTCAAGCTATTTCAACTGTAATCCTATCACCATTCTTTACTTGCCTCAACTCTTCCAGGTCCACTTCTTCCAGCCTCCCAAATACATTCACCGCACTGGCTGCTTTGGGGGTATCGTCATGGCTGACAGGTGTAGGCCCAAAAAATATACAAAATGCCGGCATGGTAGGCCAATAGGCCAGATCTCCTACCGCTACTTCCGCCCGGGCTCCCGGTTCCATTGCCGCCTGCGCCGGCACCTGGAAATATATTTCTTCTCCCCAAATACTAGTGGATGCCTTAAAAGGCAGCGCCTCATAAATGGCCGAAGCCGTAGGCGTGTCCAGCAACTCTCCGTACACTACCGTGGCCCCTATTGAAATCTTAATCCGGGTCATTTGTAATTTATAAAATCTTCCCTCTCCTTCGTAATTCGTAATTCATAATTTAGCTCGGTTCTGCCAGCCTTTCCAGCGCCCGGAACAATTGCCGGTTTTGGTCCCGGTCAAACTGGTTGAGTAACAAATATATTTCATTTCCAGGTGGGTTGTATGCGCTGAACAGTTCAAATCCTCTCATGGAACCGTCGACCTGCACGGTGGGACTTCTAAATGCCTGGCTGTGCTGTGCATCCAGCACGTTTCCGGAGCGTATGTACCGGTAGAATTTCAACAGATCTTCCAGGTTGGCATACATGCCGCCGCTGCCTTTCACCAGCCATGAGGTGGGGCCCCAATTGGGCGGGATATTGGGCTGGCCTACTATTTCGGGTCCCCCGCCCACCGCGAATTCTGTAAGGGGTAAGCCTTTTGATTCGCCATTTTCCCCGGTCCGCTCCATGCCTGCCGGGTCCAGGAAGTGCTCACGGATATAGTCATGATACCCCTCTCCCGACACTATTTCCACGATTGCCGCCAGCAGCCCGAAGGCCCCGTGTGAGTGACTGCGGCCCGTCCCTGGTTCGAATAATAGCGGCTGCTTCATCATGCGATCAATGGCTGTTTGCCGGTCCACCCAAGCCAGGTCCGGGTTCCAGTCCGCTTCGGTATCAAAAAAATCCGGTAGTCCCGATTGCCCCCGCATCAGGTGCCTGATGGTAATGGCCTGTTTGTCTGCCGGCACCTGGTCGATATAGTTGTCGATGGTATGGTCCAGGCTCAGCAGGCCTTTTTGGTCCAGCAGGTAGATTGAAGCTACGGTGTAATCTATAGGCCGGGATCCGGTGCCGAAAATGGTGGTCAGGGTATTGGGTATGCCAAGTTCCGGGTTGGCCATGCCAAATGCCTGCTGGCACAGCACTTTCCCATTGATCTTAATGTAAACCACCCCGGCCATGCCCTGCTGCTCTGCCTGTTCAAAGTATTGGCACACATTGTCCACGGTCAGGTTCAAAGGCGCCGGCGCATCCAGCAGCTGCAGCTGGGAAATGCGCCCGGTTTCTGCATTCAGCACCACTTTTAACTGTTTCTCTACCCCTCCCGCTCCAAGTATCATGCGCACCCCGTATGGTTCTCCCTCCACTCCAAAATCATCGCGCAGCCCCCGCAGTTCCCGGCGGATATTCCTGAGCTGTTCGGTCAACACTTCCGGATCGTCTTCCGGTTTCGCCTCCATGGCCTCTTCCATAAAGGTCGCCAGGGCCGCCTCCCCTTCACTGTCCAGTAGGTTCTCCAACTGCCGTTCCGCATTACTGACATAGCCAGGCGGGCCCTGCTGTATAGCTGTCGGTGGTGTGTTGGTTGGCTCTTTCTGGCCCTGACAACATAGGGTTATCAGCACCAGTAGCCAAATTGCTGGTGTTGCTAAAACTTGTCTCATAGGGATTACGAAGGTTATCGTATTAATTTACGAAACTTTTCGTAATAGGTTCGATTTGCCATTATCTATCCGCGTGATCCCTCCAGTTAACCGGGCGGTTAAGGCGTCAGACGTTCTTCCTCCTTCGTCCCTTTTCCTGCCTGCCGGCAGGTATGGCGTAATTCGTAATTCTTAATTGAAACAAACTATCTTCTCCTACGCGACTTTCGACCACCACGCTGTTTCTGCTTCTTTTTGCCTTTTTTAGGTTTATTCGACTGGTCATCCCGGTTCACCCGTATCATATGCCCCTCGATCTCCATACCCTTAAAATGATCTGCAAACCCTTTGTCCTGCTTAGCATCCAGGTAAAAGAAGGAATAGTTCTTCTGCATGGCCACCTGGCTAAAATATTGCCGTTCTATATCGGATACGTCCGACAAAAAATGGATCAGATCGCCTTTGGTGACACCATCTATAGCGCCTATGTTCACGAAATAACGGTGCAGTCCTTCCACATCGGTCCGGGAGTCAATTCCTTTACTGCCTCCCTCCTTCTTTTGCTGGGTCTCATTGAGGTTCGACTCTCCCCGGTTACGAGCCAATATATGATCTAACTGACTGGTAATCAATCGTTTCAATAGGTCCTCTTTACTTAAATTAGCAAACTTACCCTGTACATCTTCCAGAATAGCTTCAGCCTGACTGTCGACCTTGGTATTGGCGATCAAATTGGCCCAGTTGTGCATACGGCTGGAGGTCAGGGCTTCGATACTGGGTACTTCCACCGGCTGAAACTTGATCTTATTCTTGCGCTCCAGTTCCGTAATCTTGCGGCCTTCCCGGGGATTAATAAAAGCCAGGCTAATCCCCTTTTTACCGGCCCTGGCGGTACGGCCGCTCCTGTGGGTATAGCTTTCCAGCTGGTCCGGCAGTGTATGGTGAAACACATGGGTGAGGTTGTCCACGTCAATGCCCCGGGCTGCCACATCGGTGGCGATAAGCAATTGCATGGCCCGTGACTTAAACCGTTTCATCACAGCATCCCGCTGCGACTGTGACAAATCCCCGTGCAACGCCTCTACTCCGTACCCCTGGTTGCCCAGGTCATCTGCAATCTGCTGGGTTTCCCGTTTGGTGCGGCAGAACATCACCCCCCGCATGTCGGAATTCAGATCCAGGAACCGCCGCAAGGCCGGGATCTTATTGGCAGTTTTGGTGGTAACGTACTGATGTTCAATGTCTTTATTGACTTTCTCTGCAGTATTGATGGAAACTTCCACCGGTGAATCCATATAATGCTTTACGATTCTCCTGATCCCCGCCGGCATGGTAGCGGAAAACAACCATATGGAGCGATCACCGGGAATGTATTGCAGGATTTCATCGATGGCCTCCTTGAAACCCATATTGAGCATCTCATCGGCTTCATCCAGTACCAGGTATTTTATGGCGGTCAGGTTTACCGCCTTGCGTTTGATCAGATCGAACAGGCGCCCGGGAGTGGCCACCACGATCTGGGTGGGCTTTTTCAGGGCTTTTATTTGGTTGCTGATAGCGGCCCCGCCGTATACCACTTCCACATTGATCTCTCTGTTATTGGCAGAAAATTCTACCAGCTGTTTGGCAATTTGCTGCCCCAATTCCCGGGTGGGCGTCATGATCAGCGCCTGGGGTGACTTAAACCCGGGATCGATCAGATCCAGCAAAGGCAACCCATAGGCAGCGGTCTTGCCGGTGCCGGTCTGCGCCAGCCCGATAAAATCGATAGAATCCTGGTTCAGCAGCTGCGGTATGGCTTGTTCCTGTATCTCAGTGGGCTGTTCAAAACCCATTTTATCCAGGACCTCGGTGAGATGTGGTGATAGCCCCAGTTGTTGAAAAGTGTTCAAGGTGTTGGTTTTAATTAAGGGCGCAAAGGTACGCATATTTACCTTTTTTAACGCCTGTTGTCAATTTTTAACTTCAGTCCGGAAATTCTTCTGCCTACCTTACCATTAGATGAAAGCCCGGGGTCTACCCTGCCTGCTGGTACTTTTCCTGGTGATGCTATCCCCGGAAATTCTGGCACAGGACGAAGTGATGGTTTCAGGAATAGTGCTGGATGCACATACCCTGGAACCCCTGCCCTATGCCCATATCTTAAGGAACCACCAATCGGCCACCACACCCAACCTGTCGGGAACCTTCAGGGTACGCATGTACCACCTGGACACCTTGACAGTATCGCATGTATCCTACCACTCACAAACCCAGCTAATCACCAAATCACCCTATTCCGACACCGTCTCCCTGGCCATATTCCTGGAAAGTGAAACTAAACAGCTGGATGAATTGCTGGTCACCCCCTACCCGGCTACCTTAGAGGATCTTAAGGAGAAAATATTGCAATTGGAAGTAAAAGACCCGGTGCAGAGCCTGCGCCGGCAGCAAGCAGCCATAACTTACGATATCATCATGAGCCCCAAGGTGAGCTACGACTCTTATGAAAACTATCGTCGTATCAACCACCCCACGGACATCACGCTGTTTTCCACCGGCCCCAGCAAAGGCATCGGCCGATTGCTAAGAAGTTTGGGAGTAGGTAAGAAATCAAAAAGGAGTAAGGAATAGGGAGTAAGGAGTAGGGAGTAAGGTTTAGGGAGTAAGGAGTAAGGAGTAGGTAGTCTTATTCCCTATTCCCTATTCCTTATTCTCTATTCCTTATTCCCTTTTCCCTATCCCTATTCCCTACTCCCTACTCCCTATTCCTTTGTAGGCCTAGTCCCCTACTTCAGCCTGCTATCAAAATCCACCGATTCACTACCCACGAACTTAACATACGCCCCAAACTGCGGATGGTCCGGAAATAACAACACATTGCGTTCCTGGGGGGAATGGATGGAAGGCACCAGCGCCGCCACAAAGTTTTTTTCTTCAATTACCTCTTTGATAATATAGGCCAGGTTCCTGGGATAAGGTACCCGATGCCAGTTAGCTGGCAGGGATTCAGCCGGGATATCCACCACCAGCGCCTGGTCATCCAGTTCAATAGTGGTCAGATAGCGGTTATCCGGCAGTTTGCTGCCGCTATTAGCCAGCGCCTCTAACTTGGCCAGCGCCACCGTCTCCGAAGTGTACACCACCCACATGCCCCTGCGGTTCCAGCGCCCCTCGGCAAACAGCGAACCGCGTGGCGGGAAGGTATCTTTATATTTGGCTTTTTCGATTCGGTAGAGATGCAACTTTGGTCAATTGACAATTAAGAATTAAAAATTAAGCCTGTGTCTTCATGCAGGAGTTGTGAATTACACTTGCCTACCGACACCTGGAGCCTTAGTTCCTTAGTTCCTTAATTCCCTAGTACCTTAGTACCTTAGTCCCCTAGTGCCTTATCCATAAACGCCATACTCAATCCTGGCGATGGCATCAACTATGGCCATTCGGCCGCTTTCGGTCTTTAGCAGATCGACGGGCTTCTTGTGGCCCAGGGATGCCACCCGGGTATGGAGCCAGTCCTGAAAATCGCCTTTATTGCCTTCGAATGCCTCCAGGCCCTGGTAGAATAATTTCAGCAGGCTGGCGATCTTATCGGCGGTGTCGGGATCCAGGGTGGGCTCGTCTTTGAGCCTATAATAAGTGGAACGGCTAATGTCCAGCACCTGCACCACAAAATTGACGGGGAACTCGGTGATATCAGGCACTGCAGTAATAAACGACCCGGGAACATCCAGCGCCTCTACCCCTTCGTAGTTGAGCAGTGAAAGGAACCATTGCCTGGTCCTGGGGCTTGACAACCCCGCGGTAAGCACCAAATAAGCGGGACTATCTTCCATCACCCGGTAAGTACCGCTGAATTTTTCGACGTTTTGAAGCTTTTTGTATACCATGACGCATCCTTTTTAGTGGCCCAATTCCAGCACACTGTAGTCAATTTAACGTATTTTGCACAGAATTGTTTCATTTTAGACATAATATGTCCTGTATGATACAAGGGAGTAAGGTGTAGGGAGTAAGGTAAAGGGAGTAAGGTTTAGGGAGTAAGGAGTAGGTAGTCTTATTCCCTATTCCCTATTCC
>JAUIKU010000078.1 GCA_030430675.1 Bacteroidia bacterium
CTCGACAATGGGTGGGTGCTCGCCGGCGACGCCCTCCGCGAGTGGACGTCCTCGGACGCGCCCGACTTCGACGAGTTCCTTGCCGAACTCGATGAGATCAAGTCGACGCAAGTCGATGATGCGGCCTCGTATCACATCGATGAACTCCGGCAGGAATTAGCTGAAGAACTGTCATTGCCGGTCCCCTATCTTTTCATCTCATCGGTGTCAAACTTGGGGTTGGATCAGCTAAAAGACCTCCTTTGGCGGGCTTTGCAGGAAGACTGATGACAGAAAAGTGCCATTATGTCATAATATCCGGTTTGGCAAAAAAATTGTGTCGGGTTGGTGAGAATCTATGAATTTTAGCGCTAGCAATGAAAGAAGAACAGATTAATGGAGAAAATGCGCCGGTGAATGACTCGGAGCAGGTGATGGATGAAAGTCAAACCAGGGAGGGAGGAACCACTGGAGAAACGGGCAATGAACCACCTGCACAAAATCAGGAAATGTCAGGTACCGGTGAAGAGGCTAAAGAAATTGAGTCGGAGGTGGTTAAACTGAGCAATGAATTAAATGAAATAAAGGATAAGCACCTGAGGCTGTATTCGGAGTTTGAAAATTATCGAAGAAGAACGGCTAAAGAAAGGCTGGAACTGATAAATTCTGCCAATGCCGATCTGATCATGTCGCTGCTTCCGGTACTGGATGATTTTGAAAGAGCAATGGAAGCCGCTCAACAATCCGAATCAGCTGAGGAAAACCAGGGGATCCACCTGATCTACCAGAAACTGCTTAGGGAGTTGAACAACAAGGGGCTAAAACCAATGGAAGGTCTTGAAGGTAAAAGTTTCGATGCTGAAAATCATGAGGCTATCTCTCAGACCCCGGCACCTAAAAAGAAACTAAAAAACAAGATTGTCCACGTGGTGGAAAAGGGATATTATCTCAACGACAAGGTATTGAGATACGCCAAAGTGGTAATTGGGACCTGAGCAAATGGCTAAAAGAGATTTTTACGAAATATTGGGTGTCGAGAAGTCGGCCAGTGCGGAAGAAATAAAAAAGGCCTATCGCAAGGTTGCTATAAAGTACCACCCCGACAAAAACCCGGATGACCCTTCTGCTGAAGAAAAATTCAAGGAAGCGGCCGAGGCTTATGAAATACTGAGTGATCCGGAAAAGAAACAGCGGTACGACCGTTTCGGCCATGATGGAATGAATGGTGGCGGATTTAGCGGCGGGGGTATGTCGATGGAAGATATCTTCAGCCAGTTTGGCGATATTTTCGGTGGAGGCAGCCCGTTTGATAGTTTTTTCGGAGGTGGAAGGTCGAGGGTACGCAAAGGATCTAATTTGCGTATTAAGCTCAAGCTTACCCTGGAAGAGGTGGCCAACGGGGTTACCAAGAAAATCAAGGTAAATAGACTTCGGGCAGCTCAGGGGGTTACCTTTAAAAGCTGTACTACCTGTGGTGGATCAGGTCAGGTGCGTAAAGTAGTCAATACTATGTTGGGGCAGATGATGAGTACCAATACCTGCCCTGCATGTCATGGTTCCGGACAGATCATCGATCAAAGGCCTGCCGGGGTGGATAGTTCCGGATTAGAGCCCAAGGAAGAAGTGATCGAAATTAAGATCCCCGCCGGTGTGGCTCACGGCATGCAACTCAGCATGTCCGGCAAAGGAAACGAAGCCCCGATGGGCGGTGTGGCCGGTGATTTACTCATATTGATTGAAGAAAAGGAAGACGACCTACTGAAGCGGGATGGCAATAATGTGATATATGATTTATACGTCAACTTCATTGATGCTGCATTGGGAACCTCTCTGGAAGTGCCCACCATCGATGGCAGAGTCAAAATTAAATTGGAGCCGGGAACTCAAAGTGGAAAAATTCTTCGCCTGAGAGGAAAAGGCATTAAGGATCTCAACGGATACGGAAAAGGCGATCAGCTTATCCACGTGAATGTCTGGACTCCCAAGAAACTTACTGCCGAAGAAAGAAAGATATTGGAGAAACTACGGGACGCACCCAACTTCAAACCCAACCCGGATAAACACGATAAGAGCTTCTTCGAGAGAATGAAAGAATACTTCTAATTAATCCCGGTATTCTCTTATTAATGGCCCCCGGTGTAATATTTACGGCATATTTTATATTCTTTGTTGCAACTCTTATTGCCTCTTTCCGTATGGAAATAACATGTGGAGGTTATTCTTCTTGGGGCTGGTGAGCTTGGCAGGGGTTAGTACCTATGGGCAGATAAAGAAACATTTCACGGTTGAGAATAGCAGTTCCTTCGATAAAGTGGACCTGACTTTATCAGGTGGTTCCGGAACTTGTTATATTCGACCCACCCCCAACAACAATCCGGTAAACGTATATAGCACAGTGGAATCAGAGGCTCCTGGCCCCCGTTGTGAGTCTGTCCTCGATCAGCGTACTCAAAAGGTAAATGTTAATTTTATTGATGGACAGAGCGATGAATCATCCATTGGTAAGGTGCCTTTTAAAGTCTTTGGCAGCGACCAGGAAGGATTGAATCAGTGGCACGTTTATCTGTCTAAGAAGAAACCTGTCAATCTGAATCTGACATATGGAATGGGTAACGCATTTGTGGACCTATCGGGTCTATCCATTGAGAAACTCAATATAACTACCGGCAGTGCCGATGTCAGTGTGAGCTATGTCTCAGGTCAGTACAACCAAATGGAAATGGATACCTTTTGTATTAAGGTAGACCTAGGTGAACTCGAAGCCAGACAAATTCCACTTTCCAATGCCAAAAATATTATAGCTGACGTAGGGTTTGGTTCTTTGTACCTGGATTTTACGGATAAAAGCCGCATTAGGAGCAACGTCAATGCCACAGTAGGTGCGGGCAATCTGGTGGTAAATGCCAATGAATCCATAAACCCCATGATCATTTACATCCAAAACAGCCCATTGTGCCGGGTGAAGATTCCCGAAGGATTTACCGAAATCAGAAAGAATGTATTTGTCAACAGTCAATATGATCAGGATGCTGAAAACCTCATTACATTTAATATTGACGTAACCATGGGCAATATCATTTTCAAAACTTTTTAAACTACCCCATCTTTTCTAGGCTGCCAATAGTCTATATTTACCGAAAAAGGTGAACCTTGTTCCTTCTCGAAGTCAAGAATATCTACAAGAGCTACGCTGATCATGCCGCATTAACCGATGTGAGCCTGCAAATTCCCAATCAATCAATTTTTGGATTACTCGGTCCCAATGGCGCCGGCAAAACAACCCTGATTCGCATTATAACTTCCATTCTTCAGGCTGATTCGGGATCGGTCTGGCTCAACGGAGAGCAACTAAACAGAAACCATATTCAGGTTATCGGCTACCTTCCGGAAGAAAGGGGGCTTTACAAAAAAATGAGGGTTGGTGAACAGCTTCTATACCTTGCCCGGCTTAAAGGTCTGGAGAAATCACTGGCAATTGAACGTATTGGAGACTGGCTGAAAAAGCTGGATATGACGGAATGGGCCGGCAAGAACATCGAGGACCTCTCAAAGGGCATGCAACAAAAGATCCAGTTTATTGCAACAGTGCTGCATGAGCCCAGGCTTATCATATTAGATGAACCCTTCTCCGGGTTTGACCCTATAAACGTCAATATCATTAAGGACGAGATACTGGAACTGAAGGAAAAAGGGGCCACCATCATCTTTTCAACCCATAGAATGGAGTCGGTAGAGAGTCTTTGCGATCACATTGCGCTTATCAATAAAAGTGAGAAGATCCTCGACGGCCCCAAGAAAGAAATTAAACAAAGATACCGGACCAACAAATTCGAAGTGGATCATGTGGGACCCATTGCCACACTGAATGGTGAATACCAGATCGTGGATAACCAGACCATTGGTAATAACATTTTCAACACCGTTATCCGTATTCCCCACGATCACAATCCGAACCTTTTATTGAAAGAGCTGATAACACAAACGGAGATACATCGTTTTTCTGAGGTTGTCCCCAGCATGAATGAAATATTTATTTCGAAAGTCAGAGAACAGTCATGAATAAGATCTTTTTAGTGGTAAAACGGGAATACCTGACCAGGGTACGCAAACGATCTTTTATCGTCATGACTTTGTTGACCCCTATTTTGTTCGCCAGTCTGGTAGGGGCTTTGCTGTGGATCGCCACCACCGACCAGGGCGAACAAAAAATAATCACCGTAATTGACGATAGCGGATTGTTCAAAAACAAGTTTCAAAGCACCGAGGACTTACATTTCCTCTACCTGGAACAAAATATTGAATCTGCCAAAGAAGATTTCAATCAACTTGGTCAGGATGCCCTGCTGTATATTCCCAAGATAGATGTTCAAAACCCTCAGGGTATTCAACTTTACAGTGAATCAAACCCGCACTTTGGCGTAATCAATAAAATTGAAAATACCCTGGAGAAGGAGATCGAAAGAATGAAAATGAAGCAACTTGGGGTGGATCAGGAAACACTTCAACGGATCGAAACCAAAGTCTCCATTAATACCCTGAGTTTGACCAGCAGTGGTGAAAAGAAGAGCAACGCAGAAGCAACTTTTGGCACTGCCTATGTCAGTTCTTTGCTGATCTACTTTTTTCTTTTTCTGTATGGAGTACAGGTTATGAAAGGAGTGATCGAAGAAAAGTACAACCGCATTGTGGAAGTAATCATTTCCTCCATCAGGCCTTTTCAACTGATGATGGGAAAAATACTGGGCATTGCGGCCGTGGGCTTGACCCAATTTTTGGTGTGGGTAATACTATCCTTTCTAGTGACGTCAGCCGGAGTTTCCCTTATGGGACTGAAACAGGATCCGGCCGAGCTAATCGGTGACAGCGCCGGTATAGAAGCCCAGCCGGTCGATATGTCCACCAACAGCCAGGGTATTTGGGAACTTATGGAAACCATACCTTTTACTTATGTAATGGCCACTTTTATAATATACTTCCTGGGTGGTTATTTCCTGTACGCATCACTATTTGCAGTGGTTGGCTCAGCGGTTGACAGCGATGCTGATTCACAGCAGTTTATGTTTCCTATAACTATTCCACTGATAATATCTATTGTGGCACTGGGTTTTGTACTAAACGACCCCGACGGTCAAATTGCTTTCTGGATGTCAATGATTCCCCTAACCAGTCCGGTTATTATGCTGGGCAGGATTCCTTTTGGAGTACCTTTTTGGCAATTGGGATTGAGCGTCACCCTGCTGATAGGCGGATTTATCTTTACTACCTGGATCGCTGGCAGGATTTACCGGGTGGGTATATTAACACATGGTTCCAAAGTAAACTACAAAACCCTTACCAAATGGTTTTTCCAGAATTACTGAAAGGGATGTCAGAAACCTATCCGCTTAATTTAGTTAAATTGCAAAGTATATCGGTTGCGAACTATGCGTGCCGAGCCTTTTCGAAGTGATGAATGACCCCCTAAAGGACAACGGAAGTGTTACCGTGGTTAAAAGTCGCAGCAAGCTGAACTACCTGATCCTGGTGTTGGCTGTGCTGATAGGGGCGGGCTCCATTTACTATTCCAATCTAATTGCCAATCAACTGAAGGAGCGGGAACGCGAACAAATAGAGCTCTTTGCCAAAACCCTGGAAACTATTGCCAATGACAACAGCGAATACAACGATAATGTAATGCTGCTGTTTGAAGAGATCGTGGTAGCCAACGAGACCATACCGGTGATCGTTACTCACAAAAATGGTGAGCCAAAGATTCACAAAAACCTAAAAATCCCCCAGGGGCTGAATGGGCAGGAAACCACCGAATACCTGAAACAAAAAGTTGAGGAGATGCGGGAAGAATATGCGCCGATTGTAATAGCCAATAAAAATGATGATGGGGAAGTCTTTAACTACGAGTACATTTTTTATCAAAACAGTTTCCTCCTTACCCAGCTGCAGTATTATCCCTACGTTCAACTTTCAGTGATAGCGGTATTCTTTCTCCTGTCGTATTTGGCCTTTAGCTATTCCCGGGCTGCCGAGCAAAACCGGGTTTGGGTAGGACTGGCCAAAGAAACTGCCCATCAGCTGGGTACTCCCCTATCCTCCCTGATGGCCTGGCTGGAATATTTGAAATCTGATCCGGAATTGGAAAACCGGGAAATTACCAGGGAACTGGGTAAGGATATCAAGAAGCTGGAACTGATTACTAACAGGTTTTCCAGCATTGGCTCTGTTCCGGTATTGCAACCAGAGAATATTTTTCAGGTGATACAAAGCAGTGTGAGCTATCTGCAGACCAGGATCTCATCTAAAGTTAAGATCAATCTTCATTTTGAAGGTGACGAGGTAGTGGCAGAGATCAACAAACCATTGTTTGATTGGGTGATAGAGAATTTATGCAAAAACGCGGTGGATGCTATGAGCGGTATAGGTGTGATCGATATCTATGTACACCGTTCGCCGGAAGGGAAGGTGATTGTCGATGTAGCCGATACCGGAAAAGGAATACCTAAGAACCTGCTCACCCAAATCTTTCAACCCGGATTTACCACAAAAAAAAGAGGTTGGGGCCTGGGACTTACGCTGGTCAAGCGAATTGTGGAGCATTATCATAAAGGAAAAATATTCATCAAATCTTCGGAACTAAACACCGGGACTACCTTCAGGATAATCCTCAACGGATCAGCGCCCGTGAGCACCTCCAAAACCGGATAAATTATGCGTTAACACTATTTCTGATTCTGCAATTAATGATTACCTTTGCAGTCGGAATTTAGAAGGCATCACTAAAAAGATATTTAACAAATCACAAATAATGGCAAATCTCGGTAAGATAACACAGGTAATTGGCCCTGTTGTTGATGTTAGTTTTGAAGGGAAAGACTCCAAGCTTCCGGATATTCTGGATGCCCTGGAGGTTACTAAAACCAATGGTCAAAAAGTGGTACTGGAGTGCCAGCAACACCTGGGAGAAGATCGGGTAAGGACAATTTCTATGGACAGTACCGAAGGGTTTGTCAGAGGGATGGAAGTAGTCCATACCGGCGCACCTATCAAGATGCCGGTTGGCGAAACTATAAGAGGCAGGTTGTTCAATGTTGTGGGTGATTCTATCGATGGAATTGACGAACCCAATACCGATGCAGGATTGCCTATCCACCGCAGTGCGCCTAAATTCGAAGATCTTTCTACCAGTACCGAGGTATTGTACACTGGAATAAAGGTGGTTGATCTGTTGGAACCATATGTAAAAGGGGGGAAAATCGGCCTCTTCGGAGGGGCCGGTGTTGGAAAAACCGTTTTGATCATGGAATTGATCAATAACATTGCCAAGGCCTACTCCGGCTTGTCGGTATTTGCTGGTGTTGGTGAAAGAACCCGGGAAGGAAATGACCTGTTGAGGGAAATGATCGAGTCGGGAGTTATTAAGTACGGCGATGAGTTCAAGGAATCCATGGAAGAGGGTAACTGGGACCTTTCCAAGGTAGACCCGGTAGAGCTGGAAAAATCACAGGCAACATTGGTATTTGGTCAAATGAATGAACCTCCCGGAGCCCGGGCCAGGGTAGCACTTTCCGGTCTTACCATCGCCGAATATTTCCGTGATGGGGACGGACAGGGACAGGGCCGGGATATCCTGTTCTTTATGGATAACATTTTCCGATTTACACAGGCAGGTTCTGAGGTGTCGGCTTTATTGGGCAGGATGCCCTCTGCCGTGGGATATCAGCCTACACTGGCCACTGAAATGGGAGCCATGCAGGAAAGGATTACCTCAACCAAGAAAGGTTCCATTACTTCTGTACAGGCGGTTTATGTGCCTGCGGATGATTTAACAGACCCCGCTCCGGCCACCACATTTACCCACCTGGATGCTACCACGGTGCTATCCAGAAAAATTGCCGAGTTGGGAATCTATCCCGCGGTGGACCCTCTGGATTCCACCAGCCGGATCCTTACTGCAGAAATTTTGGGAGATGAACACTACAATACTGCACAGAGAGTAAAGGAAACCCTGCAGCGGTATAAAGAACTGCAGGATATTATTGCCATCCTGGGAATGGATGAACTGTCTGAAGAAGATAAACTGGTGGTTCACCGGGCACGAAGGGTACAACGATTTTTATCACAGCCCTTCCACGTAGCAGAACAGTTCACCGGATTAAAGGGCGTGCTGGTTGATATAAAGGACACTATAAAAGGATTTAATGAGATCATGGACGGCAAATACGATCACCTGCCGGAAGCCTCATTCAACCTGGTAGGGACCATTGAAGAAGCAGTGGAAAAAGGAGAGAAATTACTCAAGGAAGCTGAAAAATAATGGGCTTACAATTGGAAATTATCACGCCTGACGGCAGCTTTTATCAAGGAGAAGTAACTTCTGCTACCCTTCCCGGTACCATGGGTGCCTTTCAGGTGCTCAACAATCACGCGCCCATTATAAGTTCACTGGATAAGGGACCGCTGGCTTATGTCAACGATGAAGGAACACACGACTATCAAATAGATGGTGGTGTGGTGGAAGTTCTCAACAACAAAATAACGGTACTGGCAGAGTCCATCAAGTAGTTAGCTTTCCTTTAAAATTTTTAATTATACAGCCTCTCCTCATGGAAAGGCTGTATTTGTTTATAACTTGGAGTAATATTCCACAAAATTCATCGTTTTAGGATTTAGCATGAATTTCTCCGTGAAAATAGGGCAGCTGGGTTCTCTGCTGCTGTTGCTGATGCTGGCTACCATTAGTCTGGAAGCACAAAAACTGCCCAAAATCAAAAAACCCAAAAAGAAAAAGCAAGAGCAGGTGCTCGATATGGACTCCTTGAGCGCCACCATGGAGCCCACTATCAATCTGGAGGAGGAGGAAGAAGAGGAAGAAAAGGTTAAGAAGAAAAAACGCAAGAAGAAGGTTTTCTATGGCATGAAAACCAAGAAGGGAAGAATCTCCAGGATGTCAGGAGGTAAACAACTGTATGAAGAGTTCTACTACCTGCCCGAATTTGTGGAACCCAATTTCTATGTCCGGGAAAAATTCTACTATGACCCTGAAGATCGTAAGATCAAGTTCAGTACCAGCGTCAAGAATGAGGAGGTACTGGTACTACACGGACCCTACAAGCGCTACCTGGACGGGCAACTGATCGCGGAAGGCATCTTTTATGTAGGCACTAAACACGGACGATGGATGGAATATTTCAGCAACGACGTGTTGAAAGACAAAGAAAAGTTCTTTAAGGGCTGGCCCAAGGAATCGGCTATCACCTATTACGACGCACAATCCACAAAAGTAAAGGAAGTTATTCCCATCCGGCACGGAAAAAAAGAAGGCACCTACTACTACTTTCACGACAACGGGGTGGTGGGTGTAACCGGGGATTACCAGAACGATGTACGGGTTGGTGTCTGGAAAGAGTATTACAAGTACCGCCGCAATCGCCGCAACCGGAAAAAAGAAGTGCAATACGGAGAAGATGGTTATCACCAGGATTTCAGGCCATTCATCCTGAAGGAATGGAGCCAGGAAGGCGAGCTGCTATATGATCGTTCCGCCCGGAAGAGAAAACTCAACCAGAGTTAACCAAAGTATCCTTTAAAATGTTGAATGGATTCCTGCTCCCCGGGATAGACCATCAACACATCAAATCTGATACCGCCGTTCCAATTGCTTTCACTGAGGTATCGATGGGCCGTTAACTTGATCTTTTCCCGTTGATACCAGGTGACCTTGTCCTCCACCATAGATTCTCTATGGAATACCGAGCAGGTTTTTACCTCTGCAAACACCAGCAGCCTTTCCTTGATTACAATAATGTCAATTTCACCACGCCCGCTGCGATAGTTTCTTTCTACCAGCTGGTAGCCTTGATGTTCCAGGTACTGCAACGCCATTGCCTCTCCCATCCGGCCAATGGTTTTTCTGTTTTTCACGATTGCAATATAGGTCCTGTCAATTTCTTTTTTTGTTGTTAACTTCGAACGTTAAGTGATAAAACTGAAAATGCTCGATAACATAAACCCCTCGCAAACCGATAGCTGGAATCAGCTAAAAGCACATAAAAAGGAGATTGAACAGATAGGCATGCGCCAACTGTTTGAAACCGATCCCGGACGCGGTCCTGAATTCTCTGTTTTTTTTAAAGACATGCTGATCGACTACTCCAAGAACCTTATTGATGGTAAGACCATGCAGCTATTGTTCCAATGGGCACGGGAAGCCAAACTGCAGCAGGCCATAGAGAAAATGTTTGCCGGTGACAGGATAAATGTCACCGAAAACCGATCAGTACTCCACGTTGCTTTGAGAAACAGAAGCAATCAGCCTATTATGGTAGACGGCGAAGATGTCATGCCGGAAGTAAACACCGCACTGGACAAAATAAAGTCCTTTTCTGACCTGGTAAACAGCGGTGCCTGGAAAGGATATACCGGAAGATCCATAACAGACATCGTTAATATTGGTATCGGCGGTTCAGACCTGGGCCCTTTGATGGTTACTGAAGCCTTAAAGCCTTACGCGGTTGATGGGTTAAATATACACTTTGTGTCTAATGTTGATGGTACTCATATTGCCGAGACGCTTAAGGGTTTATCACCTGAAACCACCCTGTTTCTAATTGCCTCCAAGACATTTACCACACAGGAAACCATGACCAATGCCGAAAGTGCTAAAAAATGGTTCCTTGATACCGCTAAGGATCATGGACATATTGCCAGGCATTTTGTGGCCATCAGCACCAATACCGAGGCAGTAGTAGCCTTTGGCATAGACCCGGAGAACATGTTTAAGTTCTGGGACTGGGTAGGCGGAAGATACTCCCTGTGGTCTTCCATTGGGTTGTCCATTGCCTGCTATCTGGGGTATAATAACTTTGTGCAGCTACTGGAAGGTGCCCACGCCATGGACCGGCACTTCAAAGAAACCCCGTTTGAAAAAAATATTCCGGTGATCCTGGCGCTAATAAGTTGCTGGTATATCAATTTTTGGGATTGCAATTCGGAGGCTATACTACCCTATGACCAATATTTACACCGTTTTGCTGCCTATTTTCAACAGGGTAATATGGAAAGCAACGGGAAATACGTGGACCGGAATGGAAAGAAAGTCACTTACCATACCGGACCGGTAATATGGGGAGAACCCGGCACCAATGGTCAGCACGCGTTCTATCAGCTGATTCACCAGGGTACCTCTTTGATCCCATGTGATTTCATTGCTCCCGCCATTAGCCACAATCCTTTGGGTGATCATCACATTAAACTGCTTTCCAATTTTTTTGCCCAAACCGAAGCATTGATGAATGGAAAGACCGCAGGGGAAGTGGAGGATGAGCTCAAGGGTAAAACCAACCCAAACGATTTACAGGCGATAATACCATTTAAAGTATTTGAAGGGAATAAACCTACTAACTCCATTCTGGTGAAAAAAATATCGCCCGGTACCCTGGGTAGTCTGATTGCCATGTATGAACATAAAATATTCGTACAGGGAGCCCTCTGGAATATTTTCAGCTTCGATCAATGGGGTGTGGAATTGGGAAAACAGCTGGCCAAGGCCATACTTCCTGAATTAGCCCATACAGATACGGTAAAATCTCACGACTCATCTACCAATATGCTAATAAATACCTTTAAAGAATTTAGATCTTCCTGATATGGTGAGCCTTTACCCTCTCAAGTTTCGTCCCATCCTGAAAGAAAAAATCTGGGGTGGCCACAAAATACAAAGTGAGCTTAACAAAGATATCTCACCCCTGGACAACTGTGGAGAGACCTGGGAAATATCGGGAGTCCAGGGTAATATTAGTGTGGTTAGCAACGGCCCCCTTACCGGCACCCGGTTACCTGATTTGATTGAACGTTACCAGGGGAAGTTAGTGGGTGACAAGGTTTTTCAAAAAGAGGGAAATGAATTTCCTTTGCTGGTAAAGTTTATCGATGCCAATCAGGATTTATCCATCCAGGTCCACCCCGATGATGAGCTGGCACAAAAGCGTCATCAATCTCTGGGGAAAACTGAAATGTGGTACATATTTCAGGCCGATCCCGGTTCGCGACTGATCGTTGGTTTTAATCAACCCCTGGATAAGAAGCAGTATCTCGAATACTTTAACAGCGGTCGCCTGATGGAGGTGTTAAATCAGGAACCGGTGGATACCGATGATGTCTTTTTTGTACCGGCGGGCAGGGTTCACACCATTGGAAAAGGAATTTTGCTGGCGGAGATACAGCAGACTTCGGATGTCACTTATCGGATTTATGATTTTGACAGGGTAGACAAAAATGGCAACTCCCGGGAGTTACATACCGAACAGGCACTGGACGCACTTGACTTCAGACATTATCCCGAATATAAAACGCCATACGATCAGTCACCCAACCAGGCCGTTTCTATAGTTGAGTGCCCGTATTTCATAGTCAACCGACTCTATTTTAACCAGGAAACTACCAGGACCTATCACCATTTGGACTCCTTCGTTATATACGTCTGTGTGGATGGTAAATTAAAGCTGCAATGGGATGGCCAGCACATTACCATGACCAAAGGGGAGGCGGTGTTGATCCCTGCCAATATAAAAAGCCTGAAGCTATTCCCCGCGCCGGCTTATAAGGTGTTAGAATCATACATTCCCTGATATGACCAACAAAGTAGTGGAGTTTATTGATTTGGGTCTAACCGATTATCGCACAGCCTGGGACTATCAAGAGCAGTTGTTTCGAGACGTGATTGCAGTAAAACTGGCTAATAGAGATCAACCCCAGGATACAAAGTCAACCCCGAATTACTTGATTTTCTGTGAACACAATCATGTATACACCCTGGGGAAAAGCGGCAAGCCTGAACATCTGTTACTCAAAAAAGATGAACTGGCTCACAACCAGGCGTCATTTTACCATATCAACCGGGGTGGAGACATAACCTACCACGGACCAGGTCAGATTGTGGGATATCCCATCCTGGACCTGGACAATTTCTTCACCGACATCCATCTTTACCTAAGAACTTTGGAAGATGCCGTTATAAAGACACTGGCAGATTATAATATTGATGCTGGAAGAATACCGGGATTGACAGGGGTTTGGATCGACTATTACAAGGAGGCCAGGCATCCCAGAAAGATCTGTGCGCTTGGAGTAAAAACCAGTCGTTGGGTAACTATGCATGGCTTTGCGTTAAACGTCAACACCGACCTCAGCTATTTCAACCATATTGTTCCTTGTGGCATTGACGATAAGGCGGTAACTTCAATGGCCAGGGAATTAAAGCGCACCGTGAAAATGGAAGAAGTTTCAGCACGATTGAAAGGTCACCTGGCCAGTGCTTTTAACATGGAATTAATAACACCGGAATCAATAAAAGTTCATCTACCAGATAATGACCGACCAGGAGCTCAGTAATATTCTGTTTGTCGACATCGAGACAGCCAGTGGCAGTCCCAGTTACCAGCAAATGGATGACCGGTTGAAACATCACTGGGATCGAAAAGCGGGATTCTTAAATAATCCACAGGAACTATCCACGGATGAACTTTATTTTGAACGGGCCGGTATTTTTGCAGAATTTGGGCAGGTAGTTACCATTGCCGTCGGCTACATGAGTAAATCACCCGAGGGGCATTGGGGGTTACGGGTAAAAGCCTATGCAGATAAGGATGAGTCGGTTGTACTCAACCAATTCAAAGACCTGCTGGAAATCAAATTTGACCCGGAGGCGTTACAACTCTGTGCTCACAATGGAAGAGAGTTCGATTTTCCCTATATATGCAGGAGAATGCTTATACAGGGGATACCTATTCCAAAGATTTTGGATATTGGTAACCTGAAACCCTGGGAAGTCCACCTTATTGATACCATGAATATGTGGAAATTTGGTGATCGGAAAAATTTTACCTCACTTGATTTGTTAGCTACACTGTTCGATATAGAAACCAGTAAGAGCGATATTAATGGCAGTGATGTCACCAGGGTATATCATCAGGAAGACGGTCTGGAAAGAATTGCCGAATATTGTAAAAGAGACATTGTGGTAACTGCACAGTTGTTTCTTAAATTGAAGTCGCTCCCCCCCATAGCCTCCCAACATATAACCATCCTTTAGATAAGTATTAATGGCTCGAAAACCCAAACGCAGAAAAAGCTTCTTGTCCAAGAAAAAGTATCTGGAACTGATCCTGGAGTTTCTGGATTCTCGACCATTGGGGGCTTTTTCATCAAAGACCATCACCAGAAGGCTGGGGTTCAGGGATAAGCCCTCAAAGCAAATTATTAAAGAGCTATTGATTCAGCTGAGTAACCAGGGAATGGTCAGACAACTGCGCAATGGCAGTTACACCTCTGCCAGGGAGTTGGAGCTGCAGACGGGAGTGGTAGACTTTGTCAACCCAAGGTTCTGTTATGTGATTATTCCCGGGATGGAAGATGACGTGTGGGTAAAAGCCGCCGATATGAATGGGGCTATGGATGGAGATCAGGTGAAAATAGCTATCCAGCGAACACAGCGTCACGGGAAAAGGCCGGAAGGCAGCGTGGAAGAGATCGTGGAAAGAGGCAGACAGGAATTCGTGGGAAAAATTGAGCTTTCGGACCGATGGGCATTTGTGGTCCCCGACCACCGTAAGATGTATCAGGACATATTCATTCCTCCCGGTAAAAGCATGAAAGCCCTTAATCGCGATAAGGTGGTAGTGCGCATCACCGAATGGCCGAAGGGAAGAAACCAGAACCCTACCGGTGAGGTGATCCGGATTTTGGGTCCTGCCGGAGAAAACGAGGCGGAAATACATTCCATAATGGCAGAATTTGAGTTGCCGTTTGAATTTCCGGAGCGGGTCCTGGCAGCTTCAAAAAAAATTGAGGATACCATCAGTAAACAAGAGATATCCAATAGAAGAGATTTTAGGGATGTTACCACATTTACGGTTGACCCTGAAGACGCCAAAGACTTCGACGATGCACTGTCGATAAAATCATTGGACAATGGACACTTTGAAGTAGGCATCCACATTGCTGACGTTACTCACTACCTGAAACCCGAAACCCCGCTGGACCGAGAAGCCTTCGATCGGGGGACCTCCGTATACCTGGTAGACCGAACCATTCCCATGCTTCCTGAAAGACTTTCCAACGAGCTTTGCTCATTGAGACCCAATGAAGACAAGCTTACATTTTCGGCCGTTTTCGAAGTGGATGGCAATGCCAGGGTGCGAAATCAATGGTTTGGACGTACTGTCATCTACTCCGACCGTCGCTTTACTTACGAAGAAGCTCAGCAGCGTATTGAGTCGGTTGAAGGTGACTTCGCCAGGGAACTGACTATTCTCAATGAACTGGCGCTAAAGCTTCGAGTCAACAGATTCAGGAGAGGGGCGATCAATTTTGAAACCACAGAAGTGAAGTTTCAATTGGATGATAAGGGAAAGCCCCTGGCAGTAGTTCCCAAGGTGCGAAAAGATGCTCACAAGATGATCGAAGAGTTCATGCTGCTGGCCAACAGAAAAGTGGCGGAATTTGTTTACCACCGCAAAAAAGGCAAAAACAAGGACACCTTTGTCTACAGGATACACGACTATCCCGATCCGGAAAAACTCACGGCTTTTTCCGTCTTCGCCAGAAAATTCGGACACGATTTAAACATTGAGGAACAGGCCATCGCCAAATCACTCAATAACCTGATCGATGATATCGAAGGGAAGCCAGAGCAGGATGTACTGCAACAGTTGGCAATCCGTACCATGGCCAAAGCCAAATACACTACCGAAGCCAAAGGTCACTTCGGGCTGGCGTTTGACCACTATTCACATTTTACTTCACCAATACGCCGCTATCCGGATGTATTGGTACACCGATTATTGGCGCATTATTTGAGTAACGGCAATAGTCCGGAGAAAGATGAATTTGAAGAAATGTGTGTTCATTCATCAGAACGGGAAAAAAGAGCCGCTGAAGCGGAACGCGCTTCCGTGAAGTTCAAGCAGGTAGAATATATGCAGGGGATGGAAGACCGGGAGTTCGAAGGAATTGTTTCGGGGGTAACCGAGTGGGGCATTTATGTGGAATTGGTCGAAACCAAGTGCGAAGGTATGGTAAGACTATCCGATTTGAAGGATGATTATTATGAATTTGACGAAGAGAATTACCGGGTGGTGGGACAGCGTAACAAAAAGATCATTACCCTGGGAGACCTGGTGAATGTAGTGGTAAAAAAGACCGATATCGACCGGCGAACCATCGATTTGCAAATGGTATGACTACCCACATTCAAAAACTTCTGGCGCTGATCAATGAAGATATCAGGGACATGTCCCTGGATGGGCAGCCCGGTGAATTGTATGAGCCGATCCGGTATATACTTGATCTGGGAGGCAAGAGACTGCGTCCCATACTGGCCCTGCTGGCGTATGGGCTTTACCGGCCACACCCGGAACAAATCATCCCCATTGCGACCGGGATCGAGATATTTCACAACTTCACACTGATGCACGATGATATCATGGACGAAGCACCTCTGAGGCGGGGTAAAGCTACAGTGCATAAAAAGTGGAATGAAGAAATAGGAATACTTAGTGGCGATGTCATGCTGGTCAAGGCCTATGAAAGACTGGAGCAGGTAGAAACCGAAAAATTATTTTCAGTGCTACAACGCTTTAATACCTGTGCTTCCGAGGTGTGTGAGGGGCAACAATTGGATATGAACTTCGAAGATCTGCCGAGGGTCAGTGAGGAAGATTACCTGAAGATGATTCGGCTTAAAACGGCGGTGCTGCTGGGATTCAGTATGGAACTGGGGGCTATTTTGGCAGATGCCCCTGAGGACCACCAATTGCTACTGCGGGATTTTGGAGTGAATATTGGACTGGGATTCCAACTCAAGGATGACCTGCTGGATGTTTATGGTGATCAAAGCAAATTTGGCAAGCAGGTTGGAGGCGATATCATATCCAATAAAAAAACCTACCTGTTGATAAAAGCTATGGCGCTGGCAACCGGTGAAACTGCCGAAGAACTCCATCAATGGCTGGATAAATCAGATTTCATTAAACAGGAAAAGGTAGATGCAGTGACCAACATTTACAATCAATTAGGAATTAAAGGGCTGGCAGAGAACAAAATAAACCAGTATTTCTCCAACGCTTTCCTGGCCCTGGATCAGTTGGCGGTAGCGGATAAGGGCTTGAACGAGCTAAAGGCATTTACCGACTTTCTAACCCATCGCGACAGATGATTTTGAATACAACCACCTGGATACTTATTGTGACCATCGCTACCAGTTTTTATGCCTGGAATAAGCCCGATATTTATCAGAAATGGCTGTTGAATCCCTACAAGGTAAAACACCAAAGACAGTATTGGAGGTTCATTACCTCCGGATTTGTGCATCTCAATTATATGCACCTGTTTTTCAACATGTTTGCTCTGTTTTTTTTCGGGCAACATGTGGCCTATTATTTTGGGTCTAATGGCGATGAGCTGATGCTGGCACTGTATTTACTGGGTATCGTAATTTCGGATATCCCCACCTATCTCAAATACCGGGATATACCCAACTACAATTCCCTGGGGGCTTCTGGCGGGGTGGCGGCCGTTGTATTCAGCAGTATCATGTTCGACCCACTAAATCCAATTTATATCATGTTCATCCCATATGGCATCCCGGGGTTCGTTTTAGGAGCATTGTATCTGGTGTATTCATACTATCAGGGAAAACGCATGGCCGACAATATCAATCATGATGCCCACCTTTACGGGGCGATTTTTGGGCTGGTGTTTACTGTACTGCTAAGACCTGGTGTGGTGGTATCGTTCGTGGAACAAATATCCCAGTGGCGGTTGTAGATTTCACCAGGGGTTTTGTAATAAATGTTTATCTGCTAAATTTGTCCCGTCAGAAATTATTGAAATAAATATTATGGAATATCTGGGCAGCGGAGCTACCGCATTTCTTTGGATCGCAATTGTACTGTTATCAGCCGTAATAGCGCTTAGCACCACCGATGTATTGAAGCTGAAGGACAAGCAGGACGACCAGTCATAGTGGATGCTTTCTTGAGTCAGCGGTGACCAGGATTGTCGCACACCATGACCAGCAAAAGTACTTCAGGTTTAATGTGATTTCCACCAATAAAAAAGGACACGCTCAACGTGTCTTTAACTATCTTGTTTTTGTTTGTTTGACTATGCTTCGGCAGCCTGCACCGAAACAAACGAACGATTTTTGCGGCCTTTTTTGAAAGTAACCGTACCATCGATCAGCGCGTAAAGCGTATGATCACGTCCCATTCCCACATTCTTCCCGGGATGATGTACCGTACCTCTTTGTCTGACAATGATATTACCGGCCACGGCCTGCTGCCCGCCGTAAATTTTCACACCTAATCGTTTACTTTCGGACTCACGACCATTGCGCGAACTACCTGCTCCTTTCTTATGTGCCATAGTTATTTACTGCTAATTTTTTCGATCTGAACCTTGGTTAAATCCTGGCGGTGACCATTCAAATTCTTATAGCCCTTTCTTCGTTTTTTCTTAAAAACCAGGACCTTATCCCCTTTTACCTGCTCCAGGATTTTTCCTGAAACCTTGGCACCCTTTATCTGGGGAGTGCCGATATTGACCTTGCCATCATTATCAACTAACAATACCTGGTCAAATGAGACGGAAGCGCCAGACTCACCCTCCAATTTTGGAACAAAGATGGCCTGATCTTCTGTTACTTTGAACTGCTTACCGCTAATGTCTACAATCGCGTACATGCTTCTTAAAATCTACATCCTAAAAACGGACTGCAAATATAACTGAATAATGTTTATTATCAAACCAATCCGACTGCTTTGCAGCGACCGCAACAGCTATTAAGGGTGCGGAATAAGTTTTTTTTATTTTTTTTCATGCCGGCCGTGATCAAGTTATAGTTGTATCTACTTGTTGCAAAGAATTAATCTACAAAAAGTTATACTCTCAAAGCCTTCCCCAGTCTTATAATTTATACCCTCCTGAATGATAATCTGTCTTTGATTTTTGCTTTCGATTTTGCAATATTGTAAGAGATCGCGCCGGTAATTTTTGGTCCTTTCGCCTGGTGCAATCAAGCAAAATTTTACGTAGGATTTAGTGGACTAAAAACAGTCCGCCCTGGTATTTTTTGGTTATTTTTTAAAGAATTGTTAAAACATTAAACCTATCTACGAATGAGTGACATGGTTGGGCTGGATGAGCCGCTACTACGGGAGAATAAAGGTCGATTTGTACTTTTTCCTATCAAACACGATGATATCTGGAAGTTTTATAAAAAAGCGGAAGCCAGTTTCTGGACTGCGGAAGAAATCGATCTCAGTCAGGATCTGACGGACTGGGAGAACCTAAATGACGGGGAGCGACACTTTATCACCCACGTGCTGGCATTTTTCGCCGCCAGTGACGGGATTGTCAATGAGAATCTGGCAGAACACTTTGTGGCGGAAGTACAGTACACCGAGGCCAAGTTCTTCTACGGTTTCCAAATTGCCATTGAGAACATTCACTCCGAAACCTATTCCCTGCTTATCGATACCTACGTAAAGGACAATACTGAAAAAGACCTTCTGTTCAATGCCATTGAGACCATGGATTGTGTCAAGAAGAAGGCCGAATGGGCATTGAGATGGATCGATGAAGGCAACTTTGCCGAAAGGCTGATCGCCTTTGCCGCAGTGGAGGGAATTTTCTTCTCCGGCAGTTTCTGCTCAATTTTTTGGTTGAAAAAACGAGGATTGATGCCAGGGTTGAGCTTTTCCAACGAACTCATATCAAGAGACGAAGGGCTTCACTGCGATTTCGCCTGTCATTTGTACACCGAACATGTGGTGAATAAGCTGGCTCCGGAAACCGTGACCTCCATTATAGAAGATGCGGTCAATATAGAGAAGGAATTTGTTACAGATTCGCTGCCGGTAAATCTTATCGGTATGAATTCTGACCTTATGTGCCAGTATATAGAGTTTGTGGCAGATCGCCTGTTGAATGAACTCATTGGAAAGAAAATATACAATTCCACCAATCCATTTGATTTTATGGAAATGATATCGCTTCAGGGTAAAACCAACTTTTTTGAGAAGCGTGTGGGAGAATACCAAAAAGCGGGTGTCATGAAAAATGAAGAAAACACCGCCCCGAAATTTTCACTGGACGAGGATTTTTAGACACTTCGTCTTTACCGAATTGATCGTATAGCATTAGAACACTAAAAATTTACCAAAACGAATGTTAGTTGTAAAAAGAGATGGACGGAGGGAATCCGTAAAGTTCGACAAAATTACTGCCCGGATTGAAAAGCTTTGCTACGGGCTTGACAGAAACTATGTAGAGCCTGTAGACATCGCCAAGAAAGTGATTTCAGGTATTTACGACGGTGTGACCACCGTGGAACTGGATAACCTGGCGGCAGAGACTGCCGCTTCCATGACCACCAGGCATCCTGATTTTGCCAAACTGGCTGCCAGGGTAGCCATCTCCAACCTGCACAAGGTGACCAGCAAGTCTTTCTCCAATACCATGAAAAGACTGTACACCTATATAGATCCCAAGACCGGTGAAAATGCGCCGCTGGTTTCAAAAGAAACCTATGGTGTCATTAAAAAGAATGCCGCGCTGTTGGATTCAACCATCATCTACGATCGCGATTTTAGCTATGATTACTTCGGCTTCAAA
>JAUIKU010000079.1 GCA_030430675.1 Bacteroidia bacterium
AGTTGGGCAGTATAGCCCGGTGCAGTTGGGAATAGATCAGTTTGGACTTTTCCACCTGGTAATTTCGGCGTTTTTAATGGCGATTCACTAAATTTACCTCATGGAAATAACTGGTGAGAATAAACTAAGGAAGATAATCGTAGTTGGTGACAGGGTGTTAATAAAACCAAAAAAAATGTCGGAACGAACGGAAAGCGGTTTATATCTTCCTCCCGGGGTGCAGGAAAAGGAAAAAGTACAAAGTGGGTATGTGATGAAGATAGGTCCGGGATACCCCATTCCAATGCCTATTGAAGAAGATGAGCCCTGGAAGGACCAGGATGAACAGATCAAATATGTACCCCTTCAGGCAAAAACCGGAGACCTGGCGATTTTTCTTCAAAAAGGTGCATTTGAAATAATGTATGAGGGTGAAAAATATTTTATCGTGGGCCAAAGTTCCATCCTGATGCTGGAGAGAGAAGAAGACCTTAATTAACCCCTGGTGATTTCAGCGTACTCCTTGGCAAAATAACTCAATATGGCGCTGGCCCCTGCTCTTTTTATAGCGGTGAGCGACTCTACCATGGCCTGAGTGCCATCCAGCCAACCATTCTGATGAGCCGCCTTGATCATGGCATATTCCCCACTCACGTTGTATGCCGTGATTGGTATTTCTTCGAACGCCGAAGACAATCGACAAATCACATCCAAATACGCCAGGGCTGGTTTAACCATTAAAAAATCCGCCCCTTCTTCTATATCCAATTTGCTTTCAAGAATTGCCTCCCTACTATTCCTGGGATCCATCTGATAGGTTTTTTTGTCTCCATGCTTTGGAGCGGAATCCAGAGCGTCCCGGAAAGGCCCGTAAAAGACACTGGCGTATTTAGCGGTATAGGACATTATTGATACGTTTTGAAATCCGTGCTGGTCCAGCATTTCTCGAATTGCCTTAACTCGTCCATCCATCATATCGGAAGGACCAATTATATCCGACCCCGCCTGCGCCTGGACCAAGGCCATTTGCGCCAGTATTTCCAAAGTGGGGTCATTGAGAATTTCTCCATCAACCACCAGTCCGTCGTGTCCGGCAGAACTGTAGGGATCCATTGCCACATCCGTTAATAACAGGGCCTCGGGAAATTTGGCTTTGATGCTTGATATGGCCTTCAAATACATTCCATCGGGATTGAGCCCCTCGGTGGCTCTATCATCTTTCAGGGCATCTTCTATGCTGGGAAAAAGAGCAAACGCTTTTATTCCCAGGTTTAGGCATTGCTCGACCTCCCTGACCAGGTAGTCGGGAGTATAACGATAAATCCCCGGCATAGACTTGATCTCCTCCTTCAACCTCTTGCCATCTCTAAGGAAAAGAGGAAATATTAAATCGTTTAAACCCAAGTTGGTTTCAGCGACCAGGTCTCTGATCTGCTGAGTGCGTCTTTTACGTCGTGGTCGTTTAAGCATTTCTCCGTTGTAGTTTCCATTGACAGTGACAATACTCGTCACCGGGTAGTTGAAATTCCATCAATTGATTTTTCAATAATATCACAGCAAGCCAATAACTGTTCCTCGGTTATTATCAATGGAGGGGCAAACCTGATAATATTACCGTGCGTAGGTTTAGCCAGCAAGCCGTTTTCCTTTAATCTCAAACAGATGTTCCAGGCGGTATCGCTTTGGGGACTGTCATTGATCAACAGGGCATTTAATAAACCCTTTCCTCTAACCTCTGCCGCCAGTTCAGACCTCTGTACCAGTGTATTCATCCGTTCCCGGAACAGATCTCCCATTCTTGCGGCGTTATCAGTTAAGCTTTCATCTTTTATCACGTCCAGGGCTGCCATGGCCACTCGGGCTGCTATGGGATTGCCCCCAAAAGTGCTGCCATGTTGTCCGGGGCGCATAACTTTCATGATAAGGTCATCCGCCAGTACTGCAGATACCGGATAAGTGCCACCGGAAAGTGCCTTTCCCAAAATCAGAATATCAGGTCGCACCTGTTCGTAGTCACAGGCCAGCATTCTTCCGGTTCTGGCGATGCCTGTCTGTACCTCATCAGCCACCAGTAACACGTTATTTTGTTGGCACAGGGAAGCTGCACCGGCCAAATACCCGTCATCCGGAACGTTTACTCCCGCTTCACCCTGTATTGGTTCCACCAGAAATGCCACAACATTGGGATCCTGCAGTACCTCATTCAAGGCCTCCAGGTCGTTGTAAGGTATCAGTACAAACCCGGGGGTGTAGGGGCCATAGTTGTTATGTGCCAATGGATCGGTGGAGAAGGAAATAACCGTGGTAGTGCGACCGTGGAAATTTTGTTCGCAAACCACAATTTTAGCCTGGTTGGGTTCAACTCCCTTTTCCTCATAACCCCACTTCCGGCTTAACTTAATGGCTGTTTCCACCGCCTCAACCCCGGTATTCATCGGCAATACCTTATGGTAGTTGAAATAGCTGGTAATATACTCCTCATACACTCCCAGTACATCGTTGTGAAATGCCCGCGAGGTAAGTGTAAGCGTATCTGCCTGCTGCTTTAAGGCATCCACTATCCTGGGATGACAATGCCCCTGGTTTACGGCGCTGTAGGCTGAAAGGAAATCGTAGTATCGCTTGTTTTCAACATCCCATAGGTATACTCCTTCGCCCTTTCGCAGCACCACCGGCAGCGGATGGTAATTATGCGCCCCATGCTTTTCCTCCAATGCTATGGCCTGTTGGCTGGATGCGATGGTACTGATCATAATGTTTTGATTTTGGGTATGTCCAAAGTTAATTAATTAGCTTGGGAGGGAAAAAGGTTTTTCGTTTAGTAAATTTTTTCGATATTTGCAGTCCATTTTAAACAAGGAAAGATGTCACGAGTATGTCAAATAACCGGTAAACGCCCCAGGACTGGGAATAACGTATCTCATGCCAATAATAAAACCAAAAGGAAGTTTTATCCCAATCTGCACAAGAAACGTTTTTACCTGCCGGAAGAAGATAAATGGGTCACTTTGAAAGTTTCATCACAAGCCCTGAGAACCATCAATAAGAATGGTATTACTGCTGTACTGAAAAAAGCCAGGGCGGCAGGAACCTCGGCAATATAAATATTTAGGAAATGGCTAAGAAAGGAAATAGAGTGCAAGTGATTTTGGAGTGTACCGAACACAAGGCTTCGGGCATGCCGGGTACCTCCCGGTATATCACCACCAAAAACAGGAAAAATACTCCGGACCGGATGGAACTTAAAAAGTACAATCCCATCCTGAAGAAAATGACTGTTCACAAAGAAATTAAATAATCATGGCAAAGAAAGTAGTTGCTGGTCTCCGTAAACAGGGAGGTAAGAGTTATGCAAGAGTCATCAAGGCTGTTAAGTCACCAAAAACAGGGGCTTACGCCTTTAAAGAGGAGATGGTCCCGGTGGAAATGGTAAAAGAGACCCTCGGGAAATAGCTTAACTAAAAGATTATTGAAAGTCCCTCAAGGGACTTTTTTTTATCCTGAAACATGGGAATATTCGACTTTATATCCAAAGATAAGAAGGAGTCGCTGGATAAAGGCCTGGAAAAGAGTAGCAAGAATCTGTTCTCGAAGCTGGGAAAAGCCATTGCCGGAAAATCGAAAGTGGACGACCAGGTACTGGATGACCTGGAAGAAGTACTGATCACGTCGGATGTTGGAGTAGAGACTACTATCAAGATCATTGAAAGAATTGAGGCCAGAGTAGCCCGGGACAAATATCTCAATGCGGCAGAACTCAATGAAATCCTGAGAGATGAGATTGCTGCTTTACTAGAGGAAAACAATTCACAGGATGTTACCGGCTTCAATTTGCCAGTTGATAAACATCCGTATGTGGTGCTGGTAGTGGGTGTTAATGGAGTCGGCAAAACCACTACCATAGGTAAGATGGCCGCGCAATACCAGCAAATGGGGAAAAAAGTAATTATGGGAGCTGCGGATACTTTCAGGGCAGCAGCGGTAGACCAGCTGAAATTGTGGGGTGAAAGGGTAAACGTACCAGTAGTATCACATGGGATGAATACCGATCCATCCGCGGTGGCGTTCGATGCTGTAAAACAAGCGGTGGAGCAAGAGGCAGATGTGGTGTTAGTTGATACCGCCGGAAGATTACACACCAAAGTGAACCTGATGAACGAGCTTTCCAAGATCAAGAGAGTGATGCAGAAGATCATACCTGATGCACCTCATGAGATTTTATTGGTGCTGGATGGCAGTACCGGGCAAAATGCTTTCATACAGGCCCAGGAATTTACCAAGGCAACTGATGTAACAGCCCTGGCAATAACCAAACTCGATGGCACCGCCAAGGGTGGCGTGGTAATTGGCATCAGCGATCAGTTTAAAATACCGGTAAAATACATTGGAGTGGGTGAAAAAGTGGGTGATCTGCAACCCTTTGTAAACCGCGCCTTTGTAGAAAGTCTCTTTAAGGAGTAATAGGTACCTCGGGAGCTTTTCTGAAACCAAACCTCCACCACAGGTAGTAACTAAAACCGAACTGATCGTTATCGTCCTCTCGATTTTCACCATAACCAGGAATCCAATAGGGTTCCAACTGCTCGGACTTGACACTTTTTAAGAATTTGTAGCGAATGGCAAAGCCGATAAATAATCCTTGCCAGAGATTGATCTTGGTCCCCGTTACCAGTTCCGCCCATTGTGCTGTGGCTTTATTATTTGCTGAACTGATCTGGGTGTTGTTATAGGCATCTTCAGTAGTGTACACCAGGGCATCGTCAAAACTGCTGGTGGCATACCTCAATCCGCCAATTACCGCATGCAGTTTATTCGGTTTATATAAAAAGTTAATATCGGGCCCTATCCGGAAGTAGGAGCCCTTATTGGTATAAGAAAAATCCGTATCCTGTTCATCCACCTGGGAGTTACCATACTCCAGGGCCAACAGATACTGCCGGAAATCTATATCCACCTGATATTCCTGAAATTTTTTACCCTCATCCCAAAATTGCCGGCTGAAACTAAACAGGTCCACACCTACCTTTATCCCGGTAGGGATGAACTCTCTGGCTTCCTTTTTGACTTTTGGGGGCCTGGGGGGACGCACCCGAGTGGTATCTTCCACCTGCACCTGTGCCATTAGCCCCCAGGTGCTCAAAACCAGTAAAATACTAGCGATATATCTCAACATTGGTCTGCGGTGGGTCTGTCAAAGATGATAATACAACGGCCAATGAATCGAATGTCGATGGTCCGGCCTGGAGTTGGTCGAACACTTGCTCCGGGCCGCACGCTACGGAAATAAGCCGCTGAATTCTCTGATATTTAAGATCAAGGGTATAAGAACCCAGTTCCGTATCAAAAATAAAAGTGGTGTTGTCACTTCCGGTATTTAGAGGCAATGCCATCCCTGTCAAGGTATCCGATTGAATAAAAATACTGTCGGTATTCAAGGCAGTTACCTGTTCAAAGATCAGTGTGTCATTTTGCACAAAAGCACTATCGGTATCCGGGTAGATTATTCTTCTAAAAAGAATCCCTACCTCGGTGCCATTCTCCGTATAGCAGATCTCGTCCGGGGCGCAGGAAAACAGCCCCGCCAATGGTATCAGAAAATAAATGCTTAACACAGTCCAGGGTGCTACCCGTTTTCTCATGGGACGATTCTCCTAAAAGGTTCAAAGATAAATAAAATGCAGCAACCGCGTGCGCGGTTTTAAAGGGAACCATGTATAGCAGGAATTGCCTACCCTAGCATTATTTTTTGTAATTTTGCCCTCCAATTTACAGCGTGATATTGAAAACTGGCCTGAGAAATAAGGATAAGGTTAACGTGATCACCTTAGGGTGTGCCAAAAACCTGGTGGACTCCGAGGTAATGATCACTCAGCTGAAAGGCAATGATATTGAGGTTGCCCATGAATCGTCCGGGAATGAGGCCAATATTGTCATCATAAACACCTGTGGCTTTATTGAAAATGCCAAACAAGAATCAATTGACACCATTTTGCGATACGCTGATGCCAAACAAACCGGGCAAATAGACAAGTTGTTTGTTACCGGATGCCTTTCACAACGGTATCGCAGTGATCTCGAGAAAGAAATTCCCCTGGTAGATGCATTCTTTGGCACCATGGAGCTGCCGCTATTGCTAAAACGCTTCAATGCCGATTACAAACACGAACTGATCGGTGAACGGGTTACCACTACCGCCCGTCATTATGCCTATTTAAAAATATCGGAAGGATGCGACCGCCCCTGTTCTTTTTGTGCTATCCCCCTGATGAGAGGGAAGCATCGGTCAAAACCCATCGAACTGCTGGAAACTGAGACCAAGCATCTGGTCAGTCAGGGCGTAAAAGAGATACTGCTGATCGCACAGGACAGTACCTATTATGGGCTTGACCTTTACAAAAAGCGAAATCTGGCGGAATTGCTGTCGCGACTATCCGAAATTGAGGGCCTCGAGTGGATCCGGCTACATTACGCTTTTCCAACAGGTTTTCCGGAAGATGTGCTGGAGGTCATGCAACAGCGAGAAAACATATGTAAATACCTGGATATCCCGCTACAACATGGCTCATCCCGGATGTTAAAAAAGATGCGCCGGGGAATAACCAGGGAAAGAACTGATGATTTGATCCAAAAAATTCGCTCCAGTGTTCCGGGGATCACTTTGCGTACCACACTGATCGCCGGGCATCCGGGTGAAACCGAAGAAGATTTCCGGGAAATGCTGGATTTTGTAGAGCAAAATCGATTCGAGCGCCTGGGTATATTTACTTATTCCCATGAGGAACAAACGCACAGTTTCAGCATGCCCGATGATGTGCCTGAAAGGGTCAAGCAGCAGCGCGCTAATGCCGTAATGGAAGTACAGGAACAAATATCCTATGAAATTAACAGGGCAAAGATCGGCAAAACCCTGCGGGTTTTAGTCGATCGTAAAGAAGGCGGTAACTTCGTTGGTCGCACCGAAGCTGATAGTCCCGAAGTAGATAATGAAGTGCTTATAGATGCTTCCAGTAATTATTTGAGAATAGGAGATTTTGCCCATGTAACCATAACAGAAGCCAGAGAGTTTGATCTGATAGGTGTCCCGGCGGAGCCGGGTTTCTGACCGCTGCATTCACGATCAACATTCCCGGGTTCTTTGGTTTTTTTAATTATAATTGATCATACTGGTTCAGATTCCGTATATCTCTCATAGTAGTTTGGAAGAACTGGTACAACCTTAAATGATGATTGAAACTCTGAAATTGAAATTAGCGAAAGTTCCATTTACCGAAACCGATCATTTCTCATCGCTGTTTTTAGACTACCTTGGTCAAAAACCCGATTTAAAAGATTTTATCGGAACCTTCCCGAAGATAGAATCATTTGGCCAAGTGATTGAACAGCGAACCTTTGAGCACGGGAATCGCCCGGTACTGGTCAAAACGCTGAATGAACAATACCGGGGTCTGGCGCTTTCCGAAAGGCTGGAACAAAATATAGGGGCCCTGGAACACGATAATTGTTTCACCGTCACCACCGGTCATCAATTGAATATTTTTACCGGCCCGCTATTTTTTATTTACAAAATCGTCAGCACCATTAATATTTGTACCACGCTAAAAAAGCATTACCCTCAACATAACTTTGTACCGGTATTCTGGATGGCCAGTGAAGACCATGACTTTGCAGAAATCAACCACTTTAATTTGTTTGGTCAGGAGTATTGTTGGGACATAGATGCAAAAGGGGCAGTAGGTCGCCTGTCACTGGATGGAATGGCCGATATTGTAGAGCGGGTAAGAGAGTGTCCCGATTTTTTTAAAGATGCTTACCTCAAGGGCAACGACCTTGCCGATGCCACGCGAAAGGTGGCCAACCACCTTTTCGGTGACCATGGGCTGGTGGTAGTTGATGCTGATGACAAAGCGTTGAAACAGCTGTTCGTCCCCGTTATGAAGGATGACCTTATCAACCACAGTGCTTTCCGTTTGGTATCAGAATCCTCTGATCTACTGGAAAAATCCGGGTATAAGACGCTGGTTACTCCACGTGAAATCAACCTTTTTTACCTGGAAGACAATCTCAGGGAAAGAATTGTAAAGGAAGATGCTCAATATAAAGTATTAGACACGGAATTAACCTTTAGCGAACCGGAGATGCTGGAGCAACTGGAGCAACACCCGGATCGCTTTAGCCCCAACGTGGTGATGCGTACGCTGTACCAGGAAACTATCTTGCCCAATCTGGCTTATGTTGGAGGCCCCGGGGAACTTAGCTACTGGATGCAGTTTAAATCGACTTTTGAACACTACAAGATTCCTTTTCCCGTACTGTTCCCGAGAAATAACGTTCTTATGATAAATAAGTCCCTTACCAAAAAGTTTGCAAAGCTGGAAATTGATACAGGAGATCTCTTCCTGGACATCCACCAGCTGAAATCGAAATTTGTTAAACAGAACGCAGACACCAACCTGGAACTGAATGCCGAAAAAGGGCAGATTAGGCAAGCCTTCCAACAAATTTTTGAAAAGATAAAGGAGATTGATGGATCATTGACCGGATACCTAAGAGCAGAAGAGAACAAGGTGGTTAAGAATATCGATCAAATTGAAAAAAGACTGAAAAAAGCAGAGGAAAACAACCAGGAAATTGCGGTCAGTCAGTTGGAGGGACTTAAGGAAAAATTATTTCCTGAAGGCAACTTGCAGGAAAGGCACCAGAACTTCTTAAATTTTTATATCAACAACCCCAGGCTTATTGAGGACCTGCTGGAATACCTAAATCCATTCGATTTTAGTTTTCATGTATTGCTAGAAGATGGATAAAGACAGTTTGCGCAAATCTTACCTGCTGGCACGCAGATCACTTGATCAACTGGAGATACAATCCAAAACCCAACTAATTAGCCAGCGGTTGATAAATTATATTCCCTGGGAACAGCTGAAACTGGTACACCTGTATTTACCCATCCCGGAAAACAATGAGGTGGATACCTTGCCCATTATCAACCACATAAGGGCAAACTATCACCACTTACAGATCGCGGTGCCAAAGGTTGAGTCGGCATACCAGCTTGGACATTATCTTATATCTGCCGATACCCAACTTGTTAAAAACATCTGGGGAATCCCGGAACCGGTCAATGCGGATCCTGTTTCCGAGGATAAAATTGACCTGGTAATCGCCCCCATGATCATTTTCGATACGGCAGGTCACCGGGTGGGATATGGCAAAGGATATTACGACAGATTTTTGGCTAACTGCAGGCCTGATACCTTGAAAATTGGATTGTGCTATTTTGATCCGGTAGATCCTATCGAAATTGAGCCCACCGACATAGCCATGGATGTTGTAATCAGCCCCGAAGGCATATGGGAGTTTGACAATCTTTCTTCTAGAGGTTAACTTCCTGCATGTACTCCTGGTATTATGCTTCCTGGGGTGTGACAATTGAAAACCTCAGTCGTCAAATGGTAGTGCCTATGCTTACTTATTTTGAGCAAAGCCTGCTAATATCTGTGGCGGTACTGCTCCTGATGCCATTCGGTGCTTGTTTGTTTTCCCAAGCTCAGCCGGATAGTCCTGAAAAAGTTTTGGTTCTGGGAAATACTGCAGATCTCCCTGTTGATGATCAGTCATTTTATCACAACCTGCAGTCCCTCATAGATAGCCATCACACCAGTATTGTAGTCACCGGTGACTTCACCGATGGTTCCATGAATTTCTCGTTGGACTCGTTGAGGATCTACCAGCTAATGTCTGTCGTTGAGCGGGCTGCAAACTGTAATATGATTTTTATTCCCGGTGACAGGGACTGGGCGGATTCAGGACCCTACGGATGGGATTATGTCCGGAAACTGGAAAAACTGGTCAAAAAGTCTGAAAATCCAAAAATTCAATGGGCGATAAAAGACGGATGCCCGGGTCCAAAGGCAATTCCTATTGGTGAACGGGTAATGCTAATTGCCGTTCAAACCCAATGGTGGAATCATCCGTATCTCAAGCCTATCCCCGGTGATGCAGATTGTAAATTCTCTGAACAGGGCAGTTTTCTGGAAGAACTAGAGGACCTGATCGATGAAAACCATGATAGAAAAATATTAATAGCAGGGCATTTTCCCGTCATCTCTGCCGGTCCTTACGGTGGACATTGGCCCTTGGTGCGGTACTTACTCCCGGTTCCTGTGGTAAGTGGGCTATATCCCTCTTTTCGCAGTAACGTCGGAACCTCCCACGATATTAGCAATCCCAGATATACGCCATTCAGGGAAGCCATAATTGAACTTATGCAGGAACATCATCAGCTGATCTATATGTCTGCTCACGAGCGGAATTTGCAGATTTTAGAATTTAATGACCACCATCTCATAGGTAGCGGTGCCCCATTTAATGCCGACTACACCGCACGAAACCGTCATGCGTTATTTGCAGAATCAGAGGTGGGTGTTGTTGAATTACAGTTTCACCATGACGGCAAAACAGACGCTGTTATTTATCAGAATCAAACTGGCAGTCTGGCTGAGATGGCTGTGATACCGCTTTCTGTAAATGACCAGCCCGCGGCCCCTGATGGTCACATTAAGCCGAAATTTGCCTCAGCCAATGAACGGTCAAGCTCAGGTTCAGAGATTCCTGAGACTACCAGGGTACTGGCAGCAGGTCAAGAATACCAGGCTGGCAAAGTAAAACAGGCTTGGCTGGGAAAGCACTACCGGAAAAGCTGGACCACTCCGGTAAATGTACCTTACCTCGATCTGGATACCACCTTCCTGGGGTTAAGCCCATTCCAAAAGGGTGGCGGGAGGCAAACCTTATCCTTGAAACTGAAAGCAGGAGATGGCAATGAATATGTCTTTCGCTCGGTTAACAAAGACCCTACCAAGGCTTTGGACTATGAGTACCGGGAGACCATCATTGGTAAAGTAGTGCAGGATCAAACAACTACCCAACAACCCTATGGAGCCCTGGTAATTGATAGGTTGCTGGACAGCCTTGGTATTTTACATGCAAGTCCCAGACTTTTTGTGCTTCCGGAGCACGGCAAATTGGGAACCTTCGAAGAGGAGTTTTCCGGACTACTTGGAATGTTGGAGGAACGGCCGACCAACCCCAAAAAGGTAGCACACCCTTTTGCTCAGGCAGACGACATATTGAAAAGCCATGAAATGTTTCGGATGCTCTATGAGGACCATGATAATAGGATAGATACTGAAGAATTTGCCAGAGCCAGGGTTTTTGACCTGTGGGTAGGGGATTGGGGGAGACATGAAGATAATTGGAAATGGGCTGGATACGAGCATCCTCAGGGAGTCACATTTCGACCAATTCCCCGCGATCGCGATCACGTCTTCTCTCTGTGGGACGGGATCTTACCTTGGTTGGCAGACCGGGAATGGGCCAAACCCAGTGCTGCCAATTTTGGATACCAATACCAGGGGATTCGCAGTCTCATGTGGCAAGCCCGTCACATGGACAGGTTTTTAGCCAATGAACTAACCAGGGAAGACTGGGTTGAGGCTGCTAAATTTATCCAACAAGAGATTGATGACAGTGATATAGAAGAAGCCATTTCACGCTTGCCGCCTGAAGTCATCCGGGAAGATGGTCATATCATTGGTGATAAGTTAAAAAATCGGTTGAAGCATCTGGATCAGGCTGCCTCTGAGTATTATGATATTCTTGCCAAGGGAGTAGATGTAGTAGGGTCAAATAAAAAAGAATATTTCATGGTGAGAAGATTGACAGACGGAAGCGTCCGGGTTGCGGTTTTTGACATGAACGCATCGGGAGGTCCGGATTCCAGTCGCATGTACTACCAACGACTATTTCTCCCCCATGAAACTAAGGAGATAAGACTTTTTGGACTCCACAAAGATGATTTCTTCGATATTTCTGGGGAGTCACACAAATCTATCCTGGTGCGGGTAATTGGGGGAGCTGGAGAAGATCAACTTCAGGACAGGTCGAAAGTAAAAGGTCCTGGAAAAATGACAAAAGTATATGAGGAAGAAACAGGTCCCATCTTCGATCTGGGCGCTGAAGCACAGAGCGTCAACCACTGGAATCGCGATGTATACCAATACCAGCGTACGGCCTTCAACTACAACACCTATTCTCCCCGTCTGTTTATCTCTTCCAGCAGAGACTTCGGCCTGGGAATAAGGGCAGGAGTTGATTTTACCCGACAACGATTTGGCAAACAAGACTTCTCCAGTCAACATGCTCTCGGGTTGGCTGTTTCCAACGAAAACATCAATGTTTTCGACTATAAAGGGCAATTTAGACAGGTGTGGAGGGGCTGGGATCTGCTGGTGGAAGCATTATTTGCGGACCATTTTTATTTTACCTACTTCTTTGGAATTGGTAATGATTCGGAAAAAGATGAGGCTTTGTTCGAGGAGAATTATTATCGGACCAGTTATAACTCCATTCAGTTGACCACAGGAGTTAAGAACGAATTCTGGGAAGATAACAATAGCCATTTTGCCCTAAAACTTCGCTATGAAAACAACGCTGAACAGATTGCCGATAATACCATTTTGAAAGACCCGGAGTACGACCAGGAGGTGCTGGGTGTAGACGACACCAATATTTGGATAGCCATTATGGAATTGGATCTGGACTTCCGGGATCGCACCAGCTTGCCTGAAAAAGGAATGAGAGCTTATTTACAACACCAATCCGGATTGGTTTCAAGTAATGACTATCGGGGATATGGTGTGACAATGGCCAGTTTTGAGGGGTTTTTTACCGCATACCTGAACAGACCGGTAACCCTGGGGTTAAAACTCGGTGGCTCAAAAACCTATGGAGAAGTACCATTCTATAAACTCAAGTATTTGGGACAAAGCAACGACCTGAGAGGTTACTTACGTAACCGTTTCACCGGTGAATCTACCATCTTCGTTAATGCTGAACTGAGATGGGAAATAACCGAGTTTATGACGCCCTTGTTTCCCATGAAATTTGGGCTGAAAGCATTTTACGACAGCGGCAGGGTATACTCTGATTATGACTTGAGTCGAAATTGGCATGCCGGTTACGGAGGAGGTGTATACCTGGTGCCCCTGAAGGACGCTTTTTCGATAAATGTTTCGGTGGCCTTTTCCAAGGAAGAATCAGGGTTGTTATTATTGGGAATTGGTAAATCATTCTAATTTTTCGTGACGTTTCCAATATTCATCTAAGTCATTTCATATATTGTAAGTCAACAAAAAGTTTTGTCCGATGAAATCTCTTGTCATAACACTTACCATGGTTGTTCTTAGCTTTGTTTCATGTCAGGCTCAATCCCAGTCAATCCCCTCAAAAGAGATCCAGATTGCCGGGGCAGTACTGGCAGCTCCCGAAGAAATGAGAAGCGAAGCCCAGGTATTGGGGTATGATGCGGATGGCAACATTGTTGAATTACGCGCAGGAACCAATGAAATGGTTTGTGTGGCTGATGACCCCAATAAAGAGGGCTTCAGCACCGTCAGTTACCACCAAAACATGGAACCTTTTATGACCCGGGGCCGGGAACTGCGGGCAGAAGGTATTGATGGGCAGGACCTGTTTGATCGCAGAGAGCAGGAAGCGAAGAGTGGAAAGCTGAAAATGCCGGAGACACCTTCCACTCTGCATGTCCTAACCGGGACTTCATTCTCTGAAGATTCTATGACCGTTATCGACCCTTATTACCGGTATGTGGTCTACATACCATTTGCTACGGTGGCTTCCACCGGGCTTCCCAGCAAACCCAGGGCTCCGGGCGAACCTTGGATCATGGACCCCGGAACACACCGGGCACATATAATGATCACCCCTCCCCGTCCCAAATAGAGCGTTTATTTGGGGATTGGAGCGATATGAAACATTTTATTCAACCAGCTGTCGTAAACAATCAACCGTGTAATCCAACTCCTCCCGGCTGGTGTAGATACTAATTCCCAAACGGGTAACACCACCTCTATCCAACAGGCCTAGCCCCTCAATAGCCCTCAGAGCATAGAAATGTCCATCCCAGGCACAAATGCCCCTGATAGCCAGGTGCTGGCAAACTTCTTGCGGAGTATGCGTCTCCAACGTGAATGAGATGGTCGGCGTGTGCCAAACCGGGTCGGGAGCAGGTCCAATGATTGCTAGTCCCGATACCTGACACAGCGCGGAATAGAAGTTTTTGTATAACTCAAATTCATACATGGCAATTTGGTTCATACCATTCCGGATTTTCTCCGGCAATGATCCACCTTGTCCGAAGCCTGCCAGATAATCTACCGCGGCTCCCACTCCTGCCAGCGCAGCATGATTCAGGGTCCCTGTTTCGATCCGATGGGGAGCTGCCGCATCCTGTGTAACCAACCGATCGGTTGTTAGTTCATTTAATAGACCCTCTCTGCAATATAACACTCCCACATGGGGGCCATAAAATTTATAGGCTGAGCATAGCAGGAAATCGCAATCAATATGATTTACGTCTATGCTAAAATGCGGGGCATAATGTACCGCATCTACCAACAACAGGGCACCGGCTGCTTTGGTTAAGTCACTGATCAGTTTTAGATCATTAACCGTGCCGATGGCATTGGAGGCATAACCCACAGCCACTAATCCGGTTTTACTGTTTATTTTCTGCCGTAAGTCATCGTAGTCCAGGGTGCCATCTGGTTGCACCGGTACTTCTTTTACTGTAAAGCCCTGTTCTTTCAATGTCAGCCATGGCCCTCGATTAGCTTCATGATCAAGCTGAGTGATCAATATTTCCGCATCACCGGGAAGATACCTGGCCAATGCCTTACTCAATGAAAAATTCAGAGTGGTCATATTCTGGCCAAAACTAATGGCTGCCGGGGTGTCTGCCCCCAGCAACGCCGCCATTTTCAGACGGACGCCGGCTATTATTTGATCTGTTTCCTGCGAGGTAACAAAGGCTCCATGCGTATTCGAATTACAAAGGCGATAATAATCGCCGATGGCCTCTATCACCGGTGCAGGGACCTGGCTACCACCCGGGCCGTCTAGATACACCAGTTCACGGTCAGGTCCTTTTCTTTTTAACGAGGGGAAGTCCTGCCGACAGGAGGCGATCGATCTAATTTCTGAAGTTGGTAATTCCATTTTGGTTTGTAATTGGGTATTTCGACCTTTGTGAACAGGCTTTTAAAGTAATAAAAAGTTATTCATGACCACCAAAATATCTTTACAATCTGTCCTGCTTTCACAGAAGCAACCCGGTTGGGAAAGCCAGCTAGCTACTTCTATAAGCGACAGCCAGTCTGAAATTGACCAACTTATGGAATGCTTCTACAGTGGCGATTTCAGATTATCACATCGCGCCACCCAGGTGATTCTGAAGCTGGTAAAGCTCAACCCGTCCGGTGTCCGGCAACAGGTACCTAAAATGGTGAGTACACTGAGTGGGAGCTTGCCCGATTGGTATAAGAGAAATATACTCAGGATATTACAGGATCAAACAATCCCGGAACAACAATGGGGACATGCAGCAGATCAGTGTTTTGCCTACCTTTCCGCTCCTCAGGAACCGGTAGCAGTCAAAGTTTTTTCCATGACTGTACTGTATAACATCTGCAGAAAAATACCCGAACTATCAAAAGAACTGCGATTTTTGATCGAAGATCAGTATCCTCTGGCCAGTGCGGGATTTAAGGCCCGGGCCAGGAAAGTACTGAAGCAAATGGATAAGTCCAATATCTAGGAACAAAGCATTGCCCGTGTCATTTCCTTTTTACCAGGAGGGCCTGGCAATGACTCCACTTTGAATCCCAAAGTTCGTAAGTCCCTCTTAAACTGTCCCTGGGCGCAATAGGAAACGATCAATCCCTGCCCTACCAACATTCTTTTAACCATTTCCAACACCTTCAGGTCCCATATATCGGGTTGTTTTCCTGGAGCAAATGCGTCAAAGAAACAAATATCGTAGTGTTCTGCACTATTGTGATCCTGAATAGTCTCTTGTTTCTTCAGGATGGAAAAATAAGGATTGAGCCACTCGATTTGTCCCCAGCTGGTAATATGTAATTCCTTAAACCAAAAACTAATTTGAGGGTGTTCCAGTAAATCACCATAATTCATCCGGGCAGCTAAGTTCCAATCCAGCGGAAAGGGTTCCAAAGTAGTGTATTTGATCCTTTGTTTCAGGTCCTGACTGTATTGACAAGTCAGCAAAGCATTGAGACCGGTACCAAATCCAACCTCCAGCACTCTTATCTCTCCAGTATTGTTAAGACTCCTAAAGTAATCCAAACCATGATGAATGAACACATGTTTTGATTCGGTAATGGCACCATGCATAGAGTGATAAGACTCCTGCATACCCGCCAGCCAAAGGGTGTGAGAGCCGTCCCCGGTTTCCCTGATCTGTGGCGTGTTATCGGACATATGTGATATGTTTCCTATTATATACCATAACATCTCTGCCCCAGCAGGCAGTTTCAGATTACTGTCTGCCAACTGCTCGTACCCATAGGCCCCCTCTCCCCTCATCCCTCTCCTGTATGCTGTATGCTGTACCCTGTTGCTAATCCTTGTAGATCAAAACTACCGCCAGAGCGGACACGCCCTCCTGCCGACCTACAAATCCCAACTTCTCAGTAGTGGTAGCTTTGATACTAATCCTGTCCTTGGAGATTTTCATTACCCCCGACAAGCATTCCACCATATCCGGAATCAGCTTGCTGATCTTCGGGGCCTGCAGACAAACTGTGACATCCACATTTGCCAGTTTATAGCCATGACCGTCGATCATTGACATCACTTCCTTCAACAATAGTTTACTATCGATTTGCTTGTATTGAGGATCGGTATCGGGAAAGTGGAATCCGATATCACGCAGGTTGGCGGCTCCCAACAGGGCATCACAAATCACGTGAATCAGCACATCTGCATCGGAATGTCCCACCGCTCCCCGGGTGTGTGGAACCTGGATGCCTCCCAACCAAAAATCCTTTCCCTCTGCCAGCTGATGTACATCATAGCCCTGGCCAACTCTTATTTCCTTCATGCAGATCGCTTTTTATAGTACAATGTGGAACTGTTCTCCTTTCTCAAAGTAGTAGCTGCCTGTTCCATGACACCCTCCAAACTCACCTCATTGATCAGCTTTGGCTCAAGATTGACGTAATGGGGGTCACCTGCTACCGCTGCCATTGCCAGGTTTACGGACCTGTTCAGCAGGGTCACTTCTGAAAACGCCAGACTGGATTCGGCCTGGTTTTTTACCTTTTGTAGTTCTCTGTCGGTTATCCCATGCTCTAATATCCTGTCTATTTCCTCGGCAACTGCCTGGTGACCCTGCTCACACGATACTCCTTCACCAAGCTTTCCTTGTATTACCAATAGTCCAGGATCCAGAGAACCGGTTACATGCGCTGAAATGGCACTGAAAAGTCGTTTTCCTTTTACCAATTGCTGGTATAGTCTGGATGATTTACCCCTTCCCAGGATATCGCTTAACAGGTCTGCCCGGTAGTAATTCCGTTCGAATCTTTTGGGCATATGATATACCTGATAGAAAGCGTTCACCGGAACATCGGCGGTAACTTCCAGTTTCCTGGATGCCAGTTGGGCAGGTTCCGGCTTGAGGTTTCGGTGATTTACCGGGCCAGATGGGATTTCCGAGAACCATTTGTTACAAAGAGATTGAACCTGTTTCACCGTCACATCACCTGCCACTACCATTACTGCATTTGCCGGATGGTAAAACTGGTGAAAAAACTCCATGACGTCCTCCATGGTGGCCCGTTCGATGTGGGAAATATCCTTTCCAATAGTAGGCCATTTATACGGATGTAGAGAATAAGCCAGTGGCCTCAATTTTAACCAGACATCACCATAGGGTTGGTTTAAATAACGTTGCTTGAATTCTTCGATCACCACACTGCGTTGAACCTCCAGCACTTCAGGATCAAATGAAAGCCCCAACATGCGGTCGGATTCCAGCCAGAAGGCAGTTTCCAGGTTGGCCGAAGGCACCGTTAAATAGTAATTGGTAACATCGGGAGTGGTAAAGGCATTGTTTTCTCCACCTACTTTTTGCAGTGGTGTGTCATAATTGGGAATATTAACGGAACCACCAAACATTAAATGCTCAAACAGGTGGGCAAACCCGGTTTTTTCTTCATTCTCATCACGTGAACCAACATTGTACAAAATGTTTACCACTGCAATTGGGCTGGTTTGGTCCTCATGTACCAAAACCTGCAGCCCGTTTTTTAAAATAATCTGCTGGAAGTCAATCATGCTGTGGACAAAAATAAAAAATAAGTGCATTTATTTTACGCACATTGGTCTTTGCCTTAAATTACCAGGCAACCACTGCCATAAGGATTTCTGGTGTAAGCATGCTGATATGAACTTCCGGCGCTACCGTCACAGTAAAAAGGAATTACTGATCATATACGAGAATCTTCTCCTACCCAGACTGATCGAGGAGCGAATGATCCTGCTGCTTCGACAGGGAAAGATTTCTAAATGGTTCTCTGGCATTGGCCAGGAGGCTACCAGCGTAGGTGCGGCCCTGGCAATGTCGCATGAAGAGTTTATACTTCCGATGCACAGAAACCTGGGAGTATTTACAGTGAGAAAATTATCCCTGGAAAAGCTTTTCTGTCAATTTCAGGGCAAATATGAGGGCTTTACCAAAGGCCGGGACAGATCATTTCATTTTGGGACCAGGGAGCATTTTTTAGTGGGAATGATCTCTCATTTAGGGGCACAACTCCCGGTGGCCAATGGAATCGCCCTGGGTCATCTAATGGCAAATGAAAACAAGGCTGTTTTGGCCTTTACCGGAGATGCCGGAACCAGCGAAGGTGACTTCCACGAAGCGTTGAACGTGGCCGCCGTATGGCAGCTTCCGGTTATATTCCTGGTAGAAAATAATGGATACGGGTTGTCGACACCAAGTGCACAGCAATTCCGTTTCGATAGTTTTGTGGATAAGGGTCCCGGATATGGAATTGAAGCAGTCAGCATTGATGGCAACAACGTGCTTGAGGTAATCAATACTGTTAAGCACAGCGCAGAACGGATCCGTGAGTCTCCCTCGCCGATTTTGATAGAAGCCAACACCTTCCGGATGCGGGGACACGAAGAAGCCAGTGGGACAAAGTATGTGCCCAAGGAACTCATGGAAACCTGGAACAAAAAAGATCCCATTGCCAACTTTGAGAGTTTTCTGCTGAAATCCGGCACCATCAGCCAGGAGGACAGCGATCAGCTCCGCTCCAGGTTGAACCAACAAATCGAGAAAGCTCTGACCAGTGCTTTTGCCGGTTCTCCCCCTGTTGTTGACACCAATCTTGAAGTTTCTGAAGTATATGCGGACTGTGAAGCCCATTCGACCGGCCCACCAGGAAAAGTTGAAACCCTTCGTTTTGTGGACGCTATCCAGCAGGGCTTGGAAAAAGCAATGCAAAAGTACCCCAACCTGGTACTTATGGGCCAGGACATCGCCGAATATGGAGGTGTGTTTAAGGTTACTGAAGGGATGCTGGAAAAGTATGGAAGCGACAGAGTACGCAATACGCCATTATGTGAATCCGCAATTCTGGGAATGTCATTGGGACTGTCTATCACGGGGGTTAAATCTATGGTCGAAATGCAATTTGCCGATTTTGTAAGTTGTGGTTTTAACCAAATAGTGAATAACCTGGCCAAATCTTATTATCGATGGTCGCAAAATGCCGACGTGGTGATAAGAATGCCCACAGGAGCCGGAGTAGGTGCCGGACCTTTTCACTCGCAATCCAATGAAGCCTGGTTTTTTCATACCCCTGGATTAAAGATAGTCTACCCCAGCAACCCTGGTGAAGCACAGGGTTTGCTTCTAAGTGCTTTTGAAGACCCCAATCCAGTGCTGTTTTTTGAACATAAGGCCCTCTACAGATCAAAATCGGGACCGGTACCAGTTGGTTACGCCACCGTACCAATAGGACAGGCAAAGATTTTGCATCAGGGTGAACAGGCTTGTGTCATTACCTATGGAATGGGTGTAATTTGGGCTGAGCAACTGTTGGATCAGGAGGGGTTAGAATTTGAGTTGGTTGATCTGAGATCCCTGCAACCATGGGACAAGGATACGGTAGCGGCATCGGTAAAAAAGACCGGAAAAGTGTTGATCCTGCACGAGGATTGTATTACCGGCGGTATTGGTGCGGAGATTGCCGCCTGGATCGCTGAACACTGCTTCGAATTTCTGGATGCTCCGGTGGTACGGGTAGGGGCTCTGGATACCCCGGTACCCTTCTCGGCAGTACTTGAAGAAAACTTCTTGCCAAAACAGCGATTCAAAGAGGAGCTGGTTAAATTATTGGAGTACTGATTGGCAGCAAGGGCAAGAGGGTGGAGCATACAGTAGGCAGCAAGGGCAAGAGGGAAGAGCATACAGTTGGTAGCAGCAATGGCCGGACCCGAAAAAACCAGAAATTCTTTGGGGACTTTTTAGATTTTCACCCACGTAATAGCGACGGTAGTTTTGCTTCCCAAAACCCCTGTATGCTCTTCCCTCTATACTCCCCCCTGATATACGGTTGCTGCATTGGAACTTTTGCCCCAAATTGTTGGTCATATTATTGCCGATGTAATAATTAACTCTTAGTTAAGCTATTATTGGAAAAAAATCGTTATTAATTTGTTAGTTGGTAACGCGGCCTAATCTCTTTTGCGCAAAC
>JAUIKU010000323.1 GCA_030430675.1 Bacteroidia bacterium
CAGGTTATTTGACTTTACCGCCAGACAGTTGGGTGTATATAGCAGTATGGAAGGATTCAAGGCAAATCCATCCAAATTGGAAGAGTGAACTTACCGAGAGATCACAGCGTTTCTCAAGATATCGGTCCCAAATGAAAGAATCGTTATCATTTATAGTGGTTGTGGCGATGCTGGTAAGTTGCTATAAACCGAATGAGCCACTGCCAACAGCGCGATCTCAACTATCATCCACCACACAACTATTATCAAAAGACCAGTTAACAGGAGACATTCATTCCCATACCACCTGGGACCTGCTGCTGAAAAAACACGTTACTCCAGCGGGAGCAGTGGATTATGCCTCAATAAAACAAGAGGCATCCGGCCTGGATACATATCTAAGACAACTGGAACAAAATCCCGTAGTGAATAGTTGGAGCAGGTCACAAAAACTGGCCTATTGGATCAATGCTTATAATGCCTTTACTGTGAAGCTTATCATTGACCACTACCCAATAAAAAGTATTAGAGATATTCAACGGCCCTGGGGCCGGAAGTTCATTACATTAGGTGGTTCTCGCTACAGTCTAAATCAAATTGAGCATGACATAATCCGGCCAACATTCAAAGAACCGCGGATACATTTTGCGCTGGTTTGCGCGGCGGTATCCTGCCCGAAACTATTAAATGCCGCTTATTTGCCAGAAACAATCGATCAACAACTGGACGCTCAGACCAGGTATTTTCTCAATCAAAGCGACAAGAATCAAATTTCCGCCGATCGGGTTGAGATTTCCAAATTGTTTAGCTGGTATGGCGAGGATTTCAGGCAAACCGGAACGTTGGTTGACTTTCTAAACCAATACACCGATATCGAGCTTTCCTCCAAAGTCAAGATTCAATACCTGGAATACGACTGGAGCTTAAATGATAAAAACTGATTTTATAATTGATTTGGTCTCAGAACGAATAGAAAACCTGGTTCGGGCACCTGATACTTGTCCCCATTGGATTAAATTTGGACATCAAATTCATGATTAAGTATTGAATAAAGAATAACATATGAATCAAACATCAAAAGCCCTCACCAGGGAACCCCGACAATTTTTACCGGAAGAGTTTAGCATTACTGATTGGGAATCATTAAAACCTTTTTACCAGGAGCTTTTGGATCGCGAGATAAGCTCTGTTGATCAATTGAGGTCCTGGTTTAAGGATAGGAGTGAATTGGAGTCTGTGGTCTCGGAGGACCTGGCCTGGAGGTATATTAACATGACCTGCGATACCACCAATACGGATTATCAACAGAGCTACCAGTTTTTTGTTACGGAGATACAGCCCAGGATTGCCCCTTTTGCCAACAAATTGAATGAGAAGGCCGTTACTGAGCCCTATTGGGACCAGATAACGGAAGAAGGTTATGATATTATGCACCGAAACCTCAAAAAAGAATTGGAGATTTTTCGGGAAGAAAACATCCCCTTGTTTACAAAAATTCAAACAAAATCAAAGGAATACGGTGCCATATCCGGTGCTATGACGGTGGAGATAGAGGGTCAGGAGTATACCTTACAACAGGCTGCGGTGAGGTTACAACTTCCGGATCGGGAAAAGAGAAAAACAGCCTACACCACGATTCAGAGTAGAAGGTTACAGGATAGCGATAAACTGGATGACCTGTTCAATCAGTTAATCTCATTAAGGCACCAGGTGGCTGTCAATGCCGACTTCGCAAATTTCAGAGATTACATGTTCGATGCCATGGGCAGGTTTGACTATACTCCCCAGGATTGCTTCAATTTTCACCAGTCGGTAGCACAGGAAGTGGTGCCTTTTCTAAATATTATGTCGGAGGAGCGTAAATCGCTTTTAGATGTGGCAAATCTTAGACCCTGGGATAAGGCGGTGGACCCGCTGAGCAGGGAGCCACTTAAGCCGTTCACAGATAGTGAAGATCTAACCGATAAAACCATCGAGTGTTTCCGCAGACTTGACCCTTATTTGGGGGAATGTCTCACCATAATGAAGGAAATGGGGCATTTGGATCTGGAATCCAGAAAGGGTAAAGCACCGGGAGGATACAACTACCCTTTGGCAGAAATTGGAGTGCCGTTCATATTTATGAATGCCACCAGCACCCTGAGAGATATGATAACTATCCTGCACGAGGGAGGGCATGCCGTCCACTCTTTTGTAACACGTAACCTTGAATTGGGCAATTTCAAAAATACCCCCTCAGAGGTGGCTGAGCTGGCATCTATGTCAATGGAGCTGATCTCTATGGACCATTGGGATGTCTACTTTGAAAACCCGGAAGATTTGAAACGGGCTAAGAAAGAGCATCTGGAGCAAATTTTGGAAACATTGCCCTGGGTGGCTATAATCGATAAATTTCAACACTGGATCTATGAGAACCCCGGACATACGGTGGCACAAAGGATCGAACAATGGAACGGGATCTTTGATACGTTTTCTGATGACATAACAGACTGGAGTGAATTACAGCCAATGAAAGATTACCTGTGGCAAAAGCAATTGCATTTGTATGAGGTACCCTTCTATTATATTGAGTATGGTATGGCACAGTTGGGAGCCGTGGCCATTTGGAAGAATTTTAAGCAGGACCCGCAAAAAGGATTACAGGGATATCTCGATGCCCTGAAATTGGGATACATGAGATCCATTCCCGAAGTGTATGCCGCTGCCAATATAAAGTTCGACTTCAGCCGGGATTATATTCGGGACCTTATGAACTTCGTTGATCAGGAGCTGGAAAAACTCCGATAGTGCTAATTTTGCAGTTCGAACAGTGGCTTTGGCTGTAGGTTTTTTTGCCTGGCCACTACCTGTATATCAGGTTCGTATGCTTCCAGAAATGAATTGTATTGCTTAGCGATTTTGTCATATTGAATCCGGTGATGCAATACCCGGTCATCAGCTTCGAAGACTTCCTGCAATAACCTGCCCATAATGGGATACTGCTCGAACTGTTGCAGCCTGGTAGTGAAAATAGTGACTTCTCCCAGCACCTGGTTGGTGAGAGAATCATATTGATTGATCAGTTCGGAGTCTGACATGGTTTGCTGATCATAACGCGCTGCTTCCAGTTTATCAATGTCTTTCTTTAAGGAATCCAACTGCAGCCGGTTATAACTTCCGCTATATTCTACCTCCTGCAGTATCCTGCGTAAGTTGTCAAGTTTTTCGTCATCGTCGGTAATCATTTCTTGCCAGGTAGTTTCAAGATTACTGTCAATTTCCTGAAAAACAGACTTTAACGAATCAACAGTAGATGGGCTTAGGGTAGTACTGGTTTTTTTGTTACACCCCCCGATGATCATGACCAATAAAAAAAGGGGTAGGGAGAATTTAAAAAAGTTCATAACACATATTGGTTCGTATTAAAACGAAAATAAACTGTAAAAATTTCATTAAATATAGGATTCAGCCGTTGATTATTTTAGCATAAGGCGCTTTTTAGGAAGCTTGGGCTACAGCGGGTGACGTCAAAACGAGTACAACCATTGAAATTGCTAAATTCATCCAGCTTTGACTTTAACCTGTCAATCAGCAAATCGTCTATTTTAAGATGAGGTTCCAGTACCAGGTTACGGATTTCCAACAACGCCATCGGGGAAGGTTAGCGCAATGCCGGCGCGGTCGCCAGGGTCACGACCGCGTCCGAGACGTCGTGATCGGCATAGCAGGTTCTTATTTTTCCTTGCCGCTGATCAC
>JAUIKU010000080.1 GCA_030430675.1 Bacteroidia bacterium
CTGGGGGTCAAAAATATGGAAATCCAAAATGGCACCGGGGAAATCAAATAACAACATACCCCCTCTGACCACAATTAAGCCAAGCACCAATACCGCGAATCCCAGGTTGTATTTACCCAGGTTAATTAAATGCCTGACCACACTGTACATAAAAATCAGCAGACAAACTATTGCCACGGATGAAAGTACCAGGATCACATAGAATACCGGAGTTGATTTGATTTCGATCTGCTCGGCAAGTTGAACTGAGAACAAATAATCACCCGCACTGCTGGTAACCGCGATACCATCTTGCTCTGCAATAATCTTAACTTTGTCCCCCTCATTGGGGAAGATATCCTGATTGAACGATTCCTGGATGTAATTATTAGGATTCTCCCGGGCTACATGCAGTGGCAATAGCATGAAAACCCTTAAATCGGTATCAGGAACCCGTCTGAATTGTGAAATAAACTGAAAATCTTTATCGTCAATAAACTGGTATTTTTGGTTGGTCGTCAAGACCTGATAGTCCGGGACATAATGGAAATCGGACCAGTATACCAGTGAATCCTTGCGAAAAACGAAATACGGATATTCCGTGCTTGAGTGAAAATCCCAGAAATCCGTTGAATGGCCGGCTTGTCCGGTAAGTCTCTCTAACTGGTCATCCACCAGGGCCAGTTCAGACTGCACTCTGCTTAAGATTTGAGACTGGTAGATCTGCCGGTTTTTTGCATCATCTACCACAAATTTTGTTAAGGTCCATGTGACCAACAATGCCAAGATCGCAGCTATAAGTGTGAATTGCCGTATCGATCTTTGGTGGTTCACCACTGAATAAGATTATATGGTGGTTCTATCCTCTGCTTCGTACTTTATTCCTCCAAACATGTGTAAGAATAGAACTCGTGAGTATCTGTACATGAAAGGCAGCAAAATTAGTACCATCAAGGGTATTCCTATCACATAATAATAAAAATCCGGGTTATTAAATAACAGGTAGATGGCGGCACTTACCGTGGCAAAGATGATAACGGACATTACGTAGCTTACATACATAGCCCCGATATAAAACCCAGGCTCAACCTCAAACCTCAGACCACATACCGGGCAATGGGTGTGCATATGACTGAACTTCCTGACTTGAGCGATTGGAAATTCGAACATCTGTCCCTCTCTGCATTTGGGACACCTGGCTTCAATGATGGTTCTTAATTTTGACGGAATTGGCATCTTTATGTTTTGATTTCCAATACCAAAGGAATCCGATCAGTGCCACCATCAAGTAGGGAGTGACAAATAAATACAGTATCCCAGTATTTAATCCGGCGGATAGTCCGGCGCTACCTTCACTAATATTGTTTTCCACAGAAGCTCTACACATGGCACATTGTGCCCATGAGCTCATGGTACTACCCATCACTAACAGGCATAAAAAGACGGTGCTCTTGAAAAGTATGTTCATCTGCTATTAATGATTACACTAAGTTACTAAACTCTCCCCTCAATCAATAATATTTGAATGCTCCGAAACACTGGTAATTACTGATAATAAGGACTGATCATAAAATAAACCACTACCCCGGTTACCGAAACATAAAGCCAAATAGGATAGGCTATTTTTGCTATTCGCCTATGGCGTGAAACATTGTTCTTTAGGGCATGGTACAATGCCAAAAGTACAAATGGAACCACTGCTATGGCCAGAATAATATGGGTAATAAGCAGGAAGTAATAGACCGTGCGTACCATGCCCTCACCACCAAAGCTTGTAGAAGGAGCCGAGCTGTGGTAGATAACATAGCCCACTAAGAATATACAGCCCAGAAGAAACGATGAGAGCATGCAAACCCGGTGACGTTCGATCATTTTTTGTTTAATAAAAAAAAGACCCAACAACAGTAACACACTGGTTAATGTATTGATTCCGGCGTTTATATGAGGCAGCAAGAAAACCCAGGAATCTTCAGGAGATACCACCAGAGGTTGGTAGATGAGGTATCCAACCAGAATGGGAATGGCCAGAGAGATTACTATTATCCAGTTTCTGTATTGTCGCTCCACTTACTGTTGGTTCTCCTGATTTAAAATTGCTATCTCGGTATTTAGTCTGTCTAATTCTTGAGGGTCCGCAAGGTCATAATACCCTCTAATGCGATTCATCGAGTCAATCAATACTGATTTTGCAGCCAATGAGCAATCGAGTTCCAGATTAAATCCGCAGGCCGCCAGATCAAATACAACTTCATCGAAAGACCACCAAAGCCAGCGCTTATTATCAATGGTATACTGACTAATTTGTCTAACAACTTCCGTATCCCTGGTTAAAGAATCCATTCCAATGGTGACAGCCATAAATTTTGAAGAGCTATGGTATTGATTGCATACCCTGGCCACTTCGGAAAGGTAATCCGGACCACATCCGGAAAGTTGAAAATTGAATAAAACCAATTTACCATGTAGATAATCACAGTGCCAGCGCTGGCAGGGCCCCTGATGGATGAATTGGTCAATCGCCTGCGGTGCAGGCATATCCTCGCATCCCTCCTGAAGCACTGCAAACCCTTGTTCATGCAGCACCGGAACCTGGTATTGATTGTCTCCAAATCCCTGCAAGAATAAATACAGCAACACCGGAATGCCCAGGATAATTAGGAGCAACAGTGTCCTGACCCTCCTTGAGGTCATGCTAGAATTTAACCATGAATATCGCTTCTCCTTCAATCAATAATGCCAGCAGGAGCCATACGATGAAAATTGTAGGTATTAGAATTGACCAGATCAGCACCTTCATCTCATACTTCAGGTGCATGAATTCACTTACAATATAAAATGCCTTGACCAGGGTGAGACCGACAAAGAGCGAAGTCCTGAAGGCAGATGCTCCCATGGTGAATGCTATTACAAACTCTACCGCGGTAACCACTCCCAAAAACAGGGCGGTCATCCATATCTTCCTGATCTTCGCCTTGTCCGGTGGAGTTACCTGTATGGTTTTAGATTCTTCTGAAGCCATTGTCATCTAATTTTGAAAAACTTAAATCAAGTAATAAAAGGTGAATACAAATACCCACACCAAATCCACAAAGTGCCAGTATAGGCCCACTTTTTCTACCATTTCATAGTGTCCTCTTTTGTCATATAGTCCTACTACCACGTTGTAAAATATGATAATATTAAGGATAACCCCGCTGAGCACGTGAGTGCCGTGAAACCCGGTAATGAAAAAGAACAAATCAGCGAATGGAGGCGGACCGTATTGATTCTGCAGCAGATTGGCTCCGAAAAACGTAGTACCCTCAGCCACCATGGGGCCTTCATGAGTTCCATGGATAAAATGCGACCATTCCCACGCCTGGCAGCTAAGGAAAGCAATGCCACCCAAAACTGTCCATAACATCCATTTCTCAACTGCCGCCCGGTCCATTCGATGACCAGCTTCCACCGCCAGTACCATAGTAACACTACTCATGATCAAAATGAATGTCATGATTCCCACAAATACCAGTGGTGCTGAAACCCCATGTAAGAATGGTACCGCCTCAAACACTTTTTCCGGTATGGGCCACCACTTATCAGGGGCAAAAACGAAATCCGCAGGATTTCCTTCATATCCGGGATAGCTGTACCTAATTAGACCATAGGTTATCAGCAACGCAGAAAAAGTAAATGCATCTGAAAGTAGGAAAAACCACATCATGAGTTTTCCATAGGTCACTTTCAAAGGGGACATCCCTCCTGCCCAAATACTTCTTTTCTGAGTAGTGATTACTGATTCAGTAGCAGACATAAGAAATCATTAATGGTAAAATATTAAAAATATAAATAAGTATATCCAAAGCGCTCCCAGGAAATGCCAATAAGTCACACACATTTCCATTCTCACCATGTTACCGGAACCTATCCGGTTTTTCAGAGCTGATATCAGCGTTATTACCAGGAATACCAATCCGGTTACCAGGTGAAAAGCATGTAACCCGGTTAGTACATACACGAATGAACCTGCTGGATTACCTGCAAAGTAGACCTCCATATCTACCAGTTGTTTCCAGGATAACCACTGCCCGGCCAAAAATAACAGTCCAAGTACAATGGTAGCTACCAGTAACGTATTGAGCTTTTTAAACTGGTCGTCCTTCGCGGCAAAATATCCCCATTGCAGCAATACACTGCTGACAAGAATAGTTGCAGTGGTAAACCAAAACATGGATGGTAGATTGTATTCCAACCAGCTGCCCTCTCCCTGCTTTACGATAAACGCACTGGTCAGAGATGCAAAAATCATTACAATACTTACAATAAACAGCCACAAAGCAAACTTATGCGGATGAACCGATAAAGTTTTTTGCGGACTTTCAACTAATCTTATATTCGTTCCCATCTCAAATCTTATCCAATATAAAAGCTATCTGAACTACCGGCAGATAAATAAACGAACCGAACATAATCTTCAAGGCCGACTTGCGAGCCCCTTCTCCTTCCGCCAGGCAGTCCCTCATCAACAAAAAGGTTTGTGCCAGGAACAATACACCACAGATGGTAACTATCAGAGCGGAGTTGATCCCGGTGATCCCGAACTTAGCGGGTAGCAGCCCCATGGGTAAGAGAAACAAGGTATAGATCATTATTTGAATAGCTGTGCCAAAATCTTTCTTGCCAGCTGAAGGCAGTAACTTAAAACCAGCCTTTTTATAATCGTCAAATGATACCCAGGCAATCGCCCAAAAATGTGGAAATTGCCAGATAAACTGTATTCCGAACAGCACCAATGCCTGATAGCTAACCGATCCGGTAGCGGCGATCCAACCCAATAACGGAGGTAATGCTCCAGGTATGGCCCCAACAAACACTGCGATTGGCCCTACGCGTTTTAATGGTGTGTAGACAAATGCATACAGTATTAGCGAAACCAGCGAAAGTACTACCGTGAGAGGATTGGTAAACCTAATTAACAACAATGTGCCGAGAAGGGCAGTAACCACCGCAACCAATACTGCTTCCGAAATATCAATACGGCCGGACGGCAAGGGCCGATTCCTGGTCCTGGTCATCAGAAGGTCCAGATCTTTTTCCAGTATCTGATTAATAGTTACCGAGGCACCTGATACCAAAAACCCTCCTAAACCCAGCATGACCAACGTCATCCAGTTTAGTGTTCCTGCGGTTCCCAAAATAAACCCGAACACCGAACTGAAAGCCACTAACATGGATAGTCTTGGCTTCAGCAACTCTATATAAGCGGGTACCCGCTCTGTGGTAAAGGCAACCAAGCCGGACTTTTGAATGGTGTGACCTATCATGCCCTTGCCTTCTTTTTCATTTTTAGGAACATCCAGAATTGGAATCCTACAATCATTAATGCCCCCATCAGGTGCAGCGGTTGTGCCCAGGCGGGAAACCGGAAGTAGGCCATTACAATACCCAACAGCGCTTCTATTACCACCAATATAAACAGCAAGTCCGCCAATGTCTTTACTCCCGGGTAGCCCAATCTCCTGATATACACCACCAAATACCCGGTTACCGCAAGTAATAAAATTGAAAATGAGCGATGGAAAATATATGCTCCCCCTAGTTGCTCAATCCAGCTGGCCTTGCTAAATGCTAAAGCCGCAATATCTACTTCTTCCCGTACCTGAGTACCTACCACAATTTGTAACAGGAACATTGCAATGGTCACTGAGAGTATTATCCGTATCGAGGCTGGGACCGGAATAGATTTAAAACCATCTCCCTTCGATGCATAATACAGGTATATGAGAATGCCTATCAACAGTACCGCTAACATCATATGAAATGTGATCATGCCGGGTAGCAGGTTGCTCGAAACCACCAGGGAACCAATCCAGCCCTGAAAGACCACCAATACAAAAGCCGCTAAACTGCCATAAAACAGTCTTGGCAGGTTTTTTTTCAATATCACGGAAGTTGCGGCCATGGCGGTAATCAGCAATCCCAGAATCACTCCTAACAGGCGGTTGACATACTCCGTCCAGGTTTTGTATATGTTGAAAGTTGCTTCCGGAGCGGCTATGCTTTCTGACTGAAGTGTTGTCGCCAGTGTATCAAAACCAAAAAACTCCAGGTAGTTGACCAGCCGTTGATTCTTGTTTACCCTGATAGCAGCAAAACGCTCGCGATAATCCGCAGGCAACTGTGCCTCGGAAGTTGGAGGCACCCAACTGCCGAAACATTTAGGCCAGTCCGGACAACCCATTCCCGACCCTGTACTTCTTACTATTCCTCCTGCTAAAATCACTAGGTATACTGAAAATATAGTTACTAAAACAAGCCTGTTAAATCTTTCTTTATTAATGCGATTCGCTACTTTCATCGATAACTATGTCCTCCTCTTCTTTCTCCAGGGCGATCAGGTCATTCTCATGAGGCAGGTTGCTTTCCATAGTTTGTGAATACGGTATGTGCTGAGGTATATAATCCTCTTCAGCACCTGGTTTACTGTAGTCATAGGGCCACCGATATACTGTCGGTATGGCACCGGGCCAGTTTCCATGCCCCGGATGCAAAGGTGTAGTCCATTCCAGGGTATTTGACTGCCAGGGATTGGGAGGAGCAACTCTTCCTCTGAAGATGCTGTAAAAGAAATTAAACAGAAACAGAAACTGGGCCACCATGGTTATCAATGCCGCCACGGTTACGAAGGTGTTGAGGTCGGTGAATGAATTAAATACATCAAAGGTTGTCCAGCTATAATACCTTCTGGGGAAACCTGCAATACCGATATAGTGCATGGGGAAGAATACCAGGTATACCCCAATAAAAGTCAACCAAAAATGTATGTATCCCAGCTTTTCGTCCATCATACGGCCAAACATTTTGGGAAACCAGTGATAAACACCGGCCAACATACCAAAGAACGATGCACTGGCCATTACCAGATGGAAATGCGCCACCACGAAATAAGTATCGTGCAGGGGAATATCTATGGCCGCATTACCCAGGAATATTCCGGTTAATCCTCCTGATATAAAGAATGACACCAAACCTATTGAAAACAGCATGCCTGGAGTAAACCTGATGTTTCCTTTCCACATAGTAGCCAGGTAGTTGAACACCTTGACCGCACTTGGAACTGCTATAATCAGGGTCAGAATCATAAAAATGGATCCGAGGAATGGGTTCATCCCCGTGACAAACATGTGATGGGCCCATACGATAAAGCTCAAAACGGCAATACCCAGCAACGACCCAATCATGGCCCGGTAACCGAATATCGGTTTTCGACTATTCGTCGATATAATTTCAGAAGTGATCCCCAGTCCAGGTAGCATTACTATATATACCTCAGGGTGACCTAAAAACCAGAAAAGGTGTTGAAACAGAATGGCACTTCCACCCTGGTTACTCAGTGCCTCTCCTCCAATGTAAATATCCGAAAGGTAAAAACTGGTACCGAAACTCCGGTCGAAAATAAGCAGCAGTGCTGCAGAAAACAGTACCGGAAATGATAATACACCAATTACCGCAGTTAAAAACAGTGCCCAGATGGTAAGTGGCAACCTGGCAAAGGTCATACCCCTGGTTCGCAGGTTAATTATGGTGGTGATATAATTGATCCCGCCCAGCAAGGACGATACAATAAATAATGCCATAGCGATCAGCCACAGGGTCATACCACCCTGACTTCCTTGAAGCGCCTGGGGCAATGCACTTAGTGGAGGGTAAACTACCCATCCACCGGCTGCCGGCCCTGTCTTTAAGAAGAACGAACACAGCATGACCACACTGGAGGCAAAGAAGAACCAGTAGGAAAGCATATTAAGGAATCCCGAAGCCATATCCCTGGCCCCTATTTGCAATGGGATGAGGAAATTGGCAAAAGTACCGCTGAGTCCTGCAGTAAGCACAAAGAATACCATTATGGTACCGTGCATGGTAACCAGCGCTAGATAAAACTCCGGATCCAGTTTACCGGCATCGGTGATCCAACCTCCCAATAAAGGCCTCAGCCATTCCAGGCTCATGTCCGGGTAGCCCAGTTGTAACCGGAAAATACTACTTAGTATTCCTCCTATAAAAGCCCAGAATATACCTGTTATCAGGAATTGTTTGGCAATTGTTTTATGGTCCTGACTGAAAATATACTTGGTGACAAAACTTTCCTTATGATGTCCGTGGGCATGCCATTCCGCATCATGATATCCAGTGGTTTCTGCAATATGTTGATCCATCTACAGGAAATTTTTAGTTCTTACTATTGATTCCGGTGGTAACCGCTGCCAATTCCTGGAGCTTCTCCGGTACCTTTGATAAATATGTTGGATTTTGTGTTAGCCAGGGTTCCTGGGAATTGTACCACTTCTCGTAATCTTCGGGCTCATCCACAACCATTATAAGACGCATTGAAAAGTGTCCCCTACCGCAAATCTCAGTACATGCCAACTCGTAATTAAAATCCGGATTGCCAGTTTCCTGTCTCATTTCCTCAGTTGACTTGGTAGGTATGAACCAAAACCTGGTAGGCATACCCGGCACTGCATCCATCTTTACTCTGAAATGAGGTAAGTATACACTGTGCAGTACGTCACGCGCCCGGATTTTTAATAATACCGGCTTCCCTTTGGGAACGTGAATCTCCCGAGGCACAAAATCGTCGAAACTGGCCTTATCGGAAAAATCCACACCGAATTCATTTACGGGGTCGATTAGTCGATAGTCATAACCTCCCAGCATGCCGTCTTTACCTGGATATCTTACCTTCCAGGCAAACTGATAACCCATAACCTCTACCACTTCAGATTCTTCCGGGGGTTCATTGGTGATCTGTGTCCAAACCTTCAAACCATAGCCGACCAATAATGTCAACACTATAGCGGGAATTACCGTCCAGGCAATTTCTAACTTGTGATTATCCGGATAGAACAGGGCCTTGCCGGAGTCTTTGTATTGGTATCGAAATGCAAAATAGAATAACGCTGCATTCGCCAGTATAAAAACCACTCCGGTGATAGCGGTCGTTACCCAGAACATTCGGTCTGTTAAAACACCGTGTTCCGAAGCGTTTGGCAGGGTATAATTGTCAAACTCTGCTATACTGTACCAAAAGAATGCGATGATGCTTACTATCATGAATAACAGAAGTAACGCCCCATTCACCTTGTTACTGGTCGATTCGATTTTCTTATCTGAACCCCTGGCTACGTTCAATAGGGATTGCACCCTGAAAAGCAGCAACAATATCACCAACACCAGGATAACTCCTAATCCGATAGCAACTTCAAACATATATCTTTAAGTTAATTATTATCACTTATTCAATCCAGTATCCAATACCAGACTACCTCCATTTATTAAATATGATGGTGAATACTTTCCTCCAGCATAGGGTGGTTTTTAGCCACTAACGGTACCTTGGCCAAACTGCTTAATACCACGAACAGAAACGCCACTCCAAAGATCATGGCCATACCTATTTCCAGGAAACCAAACCCACCAGCCTCTTTCATAGTTCCAGGGGTTACCATCAAGTAGAAATCCAGCCAATGACCCAGGATTACCACAGGGCATACAATTTTCAGGAACATCACGTGTCTTTTAGCATCTCTGGTCATTAGGGCCAGAAATGGAAAAAAGAAATTCATGATTAATATCACATAAAATGCCGGTGCATATTGATCGCTGTTTAAGCGTTCCATGAAGTAAACAGATTCCTCTGGAATATTGGCATAGTAAATCAACAGGTACTGAGAGACCCAAATGTAAGTCCAGAAAATACTGAAGGCGAATACAAATTTGCCAAGATCATGTAAATGGTTGGAGTTGACCTGTGGCAAATAACCGCTTTCCTTCAGGTATACAATAATCAGTGTAATAGTAGCCAGCCCGGTAACAAACCAACTGGCAAACACATACCAGCCAATCATAGTACTAAACCAGTGTGTGTCAATTGACAGGATCCAATCCCAGGCCGACATTGATGAACTCACTGCGAAAAAGACGATAAAACCAGCTGAAATGCCGATCAGCTTTCTCCAGTGTTGCGTACTGCCATCCAGATCTTCAGCCAGTATCTCCTTCCTGATCCATCTGAAAAATAAAAACCAGATGCTGAAATAGATCACCATCCTAGCCAGGTAAAACGGTGTATTCAAATATGCCTTTTTACCGGCAATTATCTCGTCGTAATGAGGTCCACCTTCCACATAAAGATCTTCATGGGTCCAGTGAAACAAATCATGACTGGCTACCAACCAGGTGACCAACATTAATATGCCAGCTATAGGCAACCAGTTTCCAAATGCCAGTGGTATTCTTTTAATAGGCGCTGACCAGCCGGCCTGTGCAACGTATTGTATAGCCACGAAGAATACGCCTATCAGCGCTACGCCAGTGAAATAAACATTATTGATCCAAAGATTGGCAAATATCCTGGTGAGCCAGCTGCTTCCCCCGTGTTCTCCTCCACCTCCATGACTGGCAGCTTCTGCGGCATGACCAGCAGCCTCCGCACCGTGCGAAGCCTCTTCATGACCACCTCCCATCATGACTGCTGCCAAACCTATTACGAATAGCGCCACGCCCACGATACCGGTAATGATTAACTTCTTTTTAAGTGATGCAGTAAAATTGAACTTTTCGTTAGTCATATTATATAACGCTTTTGCCCTCTATTATTTCTGTAAGGTTTGGACATATCTAACAATCTTCCATCTTTCCATTGGCTCCAGCTGAGAAGCATGAGATTGCATTCTTCCCTTTCCATGAGTGATCACGTGATAGATGTGACCTTCTCCTTTATCTTTCACTGTTGCTGAATTATATGGTGTTACTCCCAGGTATACCTGTCCTACCAATCCGTCACCAGCTCCTGAAGCACCATGACAATGCTCGCAAAAGCGATCGTACAGGGCCTTACCTTCTGCCAGTACCTCGTCGGAATCGGGTAGCGGGCTTTTTAGTATTCTTTCCGCCATTTCCAGGCTATCCTTGGGAATGTTAATAGGGAGCAGCCCGTAATTATTTCTGCTAACCGTATTCTCAGGCGGTTGCCTCATAGTCATCCGGTTGGGATTGTGAGGGTTACTGTTATAGAATTCACCCTTCCCGTCTTCTCTGTTACTGATCAGTTGACCTTTTCCCTCCTCCGTCACCTGGCTCAAACCTTCATAGGGTACAGAATGATACATTTGAGGGGCATATTCATAGCCCGGGCGGTCCCCATCAGCGCCGCAAGCCACCAGGAATATGGAATAGATAATTGCAAGTGCGATATTTATTTTTTGATGCATGCTTTCAATCAAATTGCTTGGGATTAACTTCTGTGGCTCCACTTTCATTCAACACCCTGGTGATTTCGTCGGAAGAAACCTTGTTGAGATCCAGATCAACTGCCATTACATGTTTATCGTCTGTACTGCGACGATCAAATATCCTTGGCTTTGCCCAGGGCCTCATATTGCTGACTATGAGAAAAGTTCCAACCATGCCCAACGCCGCCAGTAACACAGTCAATTCAAAAGTTACCGGTACAAAGGTAACCGAGGCGTAATTCTTACCACCAATTATCATCGGCCAGTCAATTGCCAGCATATACCCCTGCATGGTCAATGCTAATACTGTCCCTAAAAAACCGAACATAAATGCCGCAATTGGAAGCCTGGTTCTTTTATACCCCAGGACTTCATCCAGGCCATGGACGGGATAAGGAGAAAATACCTCATGTATTTTGATACCTGCTCCTCTGACCTTTTTCACTGCGGACTTCAACACGTCCTCATCGTCGTATATACCTAGCAAAAAGTTTTTTCCGCCATCCATATTTTATTGGTTTATATTTTCTGCAACTGCCTCTGCTACCGGCTTTTTATCAGAGTCGGATTTTAAAATGCTTTTGATCTCCGCAATATTGATAACAGGGAAGAACTTGGCAAACAGGAAAAATGCTGTAAAGAAAAACCCGAAAGTGAATAGGTAAACGCCCATATCATACAATGTTGGATGGAACATAGCCCAACTCGACGGCAGGTAGTCACGGTGCAATGAAGTAACAATAATCACGAATCTTTCGAACCACATACCAATGTTTACCACGATCGACAGTATAAATGAAGCTGCTATGCTGGTTCTGATTTTCTTGAACCAAAACAACTGCGGTGAGATAACATTACAGGTCATCATAGTGGCATAAGCCCACCAATAAGGTCCGGAGGTCCGGTTCAGGAAAGCATACTGTTCGTATTCCACTCCCGAATACCATGCCATAAACAACTCAGTTATATAGGCTACCCCAACGATCGACCCCGTCACCATTACGATGATATTCATCAGCTCGATATGCTTTATGGTAATGTAGTCTTCCAGTTTATAAACCTTTCTGGTGATAAGCATTAAGGTCATTACCATGGCAAAACCGGAGAATATAGCCCCGGCAACGAAATACGGTGGAAATATGGTGGTGTGCCATCCGGGAATTACAGAGGTGGCAAAGTCAAAAGATACAATGGTATGAACCGACAACACCAGTGGAGTGGCCAATCCTGCCAATATCAACGACACGGACTCATAACGCGCCCAGGTCTTAGCCGCACCATCCCAGCCGAAACTCAGCACTCCGTAAATAACTTTGGAAACTCCCTTGGCTCGATCGCGGATGGTGGCAAAATCTGGTATCAGGCCCATGTACCAGAAAACCAGTGAAACCGTAAAATATGTACTGATGGCAAATACATCCCACAGCAGTGGTGAGTTGAAGTTTACCCATAACGAACCAAAAGTATTGGGTAGCGGCAGCGCCCAGTAAAAACCCAACCAGGGTCTTCCCATGTGAACTACCGGAAACATAGCGGCACATATTACCGCAAATATAGTCATGGCCTCTGCCGCCCGGTTGATCGACATACGCCATTTTTGTCTAAATAGTAACAGGATGGCAGAAATCAGGGTTCCGGCGTGACCAATACCCACCCACCAGACGAAGTTTGTAATATCCCAGGCCCAGCCTACAGTTCTGTTTAATCCCCACATACCAATACCATCCCATAGGGTAATGGCCAAAGCGTAGCCCCCTACCAGCAAGGCACCCAGGCTGACTGCCATGGCCATCATCCAATATTTGGAAGGCTTTTCCTCTACCCTGATACAAATATCATTGGTGACGTCATGGTAGGTCTTTTTGCCGGTTATAAGTGGTTCTCTAACGGGTGAAACTACCTGCATACTATAAGTCTTTAAGCGTTTTCTTCATCTTTATTTCTAATCTTCCTCAAGTAGAAGATATTGGGATCCACATTCAATTCCTGCAGCACCGTGTAGGCCCTGGGCTCTGCTACTTCCTTGCGGTCCTCGTGATAATCTATCTGTAATGTTTTGGCGATTTTGCTCTCGGGATTGTTCATATCTCCAAAAACGATAGCATCGGCGGGACATGCTGAAGCACAAGCAGTATTGACGTCGCTGTCGGTTGGTCTTCTGCCTTCCTGCTTTGCTGTCAATTTGCCAGCCTGAATTCTTTGAACGCACATTGTGCATTTTTCCATTACTCCCCGGGCCCTTACGGTAACATCCGGGTTCAGTACCATACGACCCAGTGTGTTATTCATAGAAGAGTTTTCCGGAAACTGGTCGTTGTCGTGGTACTTGAACCAGTTGAATCTTCGCACCTTGTAGGGGCAGTTGTTGGCGCAATACCGAGTACCGATACAGCGATTGTAGGCCATTTGGTTCAGCCCTTCGGTACTATGGGTAGTTGCCGCCACCGGACAAACCGTTTCACAGGGTGCATTGTTACAATGCTGGCACATCATTGGCTGAAAAGTAACCTCGGGATTTTCAGCTGCCTGTTCCAGCGAACTGTAATCATCCACTCCCACACTACTGTAATAGCGATCAATTCGAAGCCAGTGCATTTCCCGTCGCGTCAGCACCTCGTCTCTTCCCACCACGGGTATGTTATTTTCCGCCTGGCAGGCGATGGTACAAGCGCCACAACCCACGCATGAATTCAAGTCTATGGACATACCCCAGTGGTGATTCACATATTCGTCCTGGTGATGCTTCCACAAGGTGACTGTATGGGGGGCCACTTTTTCTTCATCTCCCTTCCAGGTAGCAATCTTTGGAGCAAACTGACCAGCGTACTCATCTTGCTGATATTCCGAGAGTAATGCTTCCTGGATTACGGTTTCGCGGCCCATGTAAGTTTCATGAGTTTGAGTCTGCCCTATACTGTGAGATTCCGAGGTGATCTCAAGGGTAACCCCGGAGGTAATTTGGTAAGATAATGATCCATTTGAGCGGTCTACCAGGGCAAATGCGTTAGCTCCCAAACCATCGGCAACTCTTCCGGCACTGGTTCGTCCGTATCCAAGTGCCAGCCCGATGGTACCGTTAGCCTGGCCCGGTTGGATCAATATAGGCGCAGTGACAGTAACTCCATTCACAGTAAGGTTAGCCATCTTGGTCTTGCCTTCTGTCATGGTTAATCCGTTTTCCCTGGCAAACTTCTGAGAAACAGTAATATAGTTGTCCCAAACCGCTTTGGTAATGGGATCTGGTAATTCCTGAAGCCAGGGATTATTCGCTTGCGCTCCGGTGCCAATACCTACTTTCTGGTAAAGTACCAGCTCGGTTTCGGCATTGTCTGATTGGTACCTGGCCTGAATCTGACCGGATACCATACCCGGATCAAAGCTTATGCCAGCTGTCTCTTCCGAACTATCTTCTTCCGGCGAATTTTCTGGCTCCTGAACCGATGAAGTAGCAATTTCCACTACCCCATTATACAGGCTTTGATTCCAGAATGTCTCAAAATCATTTTCCCCGGACCCTGGAAAATATACAGATTTCCAGGTTTCTGTTAGGTATTTATAATAATCTGTTTGTGGAGCCCCGGCCCAGGTAAGCAAACTGGCTTGAACCTGGCGGGTATTAAATAATGGTGTGATACCCGGCTGAGTTAAACTAATGTGTCCATTCTGAGGCTCGGAATCATTCCATGACTCCAGATAATGGTGATCAGGCGCCACAAAATCGCAAACAGAAGCTGTTTCATCCATGCGGTCCGAGGTACTTACTTTTAGTGCAACCTTCTCCAGTTCCGTTCCCAGCAGACCTCCCTGGGGGTGATCGTAAACCGGGTTGGCATTATAGAATATTACTGCATCCACCCTGCCACCGGTAACATCATCGACAAACTGACTCATTTCCTGGTCATTTCCTTGCCGGTAGTTGACAGGTTTTTCAAGGTCGATGGTGGTGCCATAGTTCCCTAACAGATCATTTATAGCGTTGACTACCATTTGTACTTCCGGATCATTTGATCCTGAAACCACCAAGCTTTTTCCTTTTGCACTCCAAAGCGCATCAACCGCCTTATCCAAAAATGGAACCTCCAGCTGACCCACACTGAGACTGGCTGCCCCGGACTTCGCAGCTAATCCGTTATAAACGGCAGCGGCAATTAGTCCCTGTTGGGATGCTTTTACCGGAACTCGGTAATCCGCATTTGACCCGGTTAGCGACATATTACTTTCGAAGTGATAATGCCGGGACATGCTCTTCCGGCTGCCACTTAGTTTTCTGCGCCTGGCATATTGTTTAATATAACTTACCGGTGCAATCCAGGTCCCCAGGAAGTCGGCATCCAGGCTAACGATTACCTCGGCCTTGCTGAAATCGTAGGCCGGTAAAACAGCTTTACCAAAGTTTTGTTGGTTGGCACTGACCATGCCATATGACGATTGAGGATCGTATACAACATGCTTGGTACCCGGATACCTGTTTATGAAATCATTTATTACTTTTTTAGTGGTGGGACTAAGTATGGATTGGCTAACAATCCTGATATTTCTGCTGGATGCCAATGCAGACTTGATTTGCTGGTCTATGGTTTGCCAGTCCGATTTTTGTCCGGATGCCATGGGAGCGGTGAGCCGTTGCTGGTCGTACAAAGAAAGTACTGACGCTTCTACCTGCGCGCTAACGCCACCAGCAGTCAACTTGCACTGTTTATTCCCCTCAATTTTTATTGGCCGTCCTTCCCTGGTCTTAATAACGATGCTGCAGTAGTCACCACCCTGGGTATAGGTAGACGCATAGTAATTGGCTACACCAGGATCGATTTCCACAGGCTTGTTCAGGTAAGGTATGGCTTTTCGCACGGGAGCCTCACAGGCCGCCAATGAAGCAGCAGCTACACTGAAGCCCATCATCTTTAAAAAGTCCCGGCGGGAAGAACCTTCGTCAGAGGAATCTGCGGATTGCTTGTTTCCGTTTATTGGTAGATAGTCGGGAAACTCCTTTTCGGCGTACTTAACATACTCCGGATCATTCTTTAACTGCTCTAAACCTTTCCAGTATACTTTATTTCTATTACTCATGCGTCAGAATTTCTGCCCTTTACAATACTTAATAATGACATTTGGCACACTCCAAACCTCCAATGTCCTCTACCTTCAACGGTTCTTTGGAATGCTGTGCGTGCAGTTCTACCAAATTGTCGTAATAAGCATTGCCCTTAGTATTTACATTAGTCTCTTTGTGACAATTAATACACCATCCCATAGTTAACGGGGCATATTGCTCCACTACTTCCATCTCCTGAATTTCACCATGACAGGTTTGGCATTCCTGCCCTCCTACCGCAACGTGTTGTGCATGGTTGAAATAAGCCAGGTCCGGCAAATTATGAACCCGCACCCATTCAATGGGCTGGTCGTTTTCTATTGCCGCGTAAATCTTTTGTATCTCAGGTGATTCTGTGAGAATTTGGCCGTGGCAATTCATGCAAATATTAGCGGAAGGAATATTGGCAGACTTGCTCTTTCGCACACCGGTGTGGCAGTAGTTACAGTCTATCTCATACTGACCTGCATGGAGCTTGTGAGAGAATGCGATGGGCTGCTTCGGAGCGTACCCCTGTTGGATGCCAACCTGATACAATCCATCTATTACAGATTTCAGTACAAAAATTCCAAACACAAAAGCCACAATCCCTACAAAAGCCGGTTTCTTAACTAACTTACCGAGGCTGAACTTCTGTGCAATGATCTCGCGGTCTGCACTATCCAGCCCCTCTCTTTTCTCCAAAAATTTTGTCAGGAAGTTAATGATGAGAAACAGCACCACCAGGATCAATGCCAGTACGATGACCAGGCCTACTATTATTACTGTTAAGAAATTACTGGGTCCTTCGGTGGCCTGAGAGGATACACCAGGTGTATCACCGGCTGCTGCAGTAACTTCAGGCTCTTTTTCGGCTTCTGCCCGAACATAGGCAATGATGGATTCAACTTCAGTATCACTAAAGTTGAATGACGGCATTGCCGTCTGATTATAATCTTCATATAGGGATACCGCGTAGTCATCCCCGGAAGCTATTACCGCCTGGGAGTTTTTGACAAAGGACTTGATCCAGTCCATATCCCTTCGATCATAAACCCCGGCTAAGGCTGGACCGACCAACTGCTGGTCAACCGCATGGCAAACCCGGCAGTTTGCATTGAACAAGGATTCTCCTTCAGCGATGACGGCTTCATCAGAAATGCCACCCTGAGAGGTGGCAGTTTCTACAGTACTGGTATCACTGGCAACCTCCGTCCCGGTTGAATCTGATTGCGCCCGTACACTGGTCAACGACAAGAAGAAAAAAACAAGGATTGGTAGTAGATGACAGCCGACAGGTCGTAGCGTTGCGAACATAAATCTTTGTTAATTATCGTTGGGGCATATCACTCCCCTTAAAAACTGCCACAAATGTAACATGCCGGCCTTTTTTTTCAAATTTATTTGACCTCAAATTGCCACCCTTTGCCTCACCCTGGTAAGTTATTGGATTATTTAACTGATTACTAATGATTTGGTGCGCAATCCCGCTCAATTTATGCCACTATTTAGAACAAATATAAATAGGGGCGTTAATGGTCCCGGTGGGTATAGGAGCCTTATCATTGGCGACCTTGAAACAATCATGGCTGACTATTTTATATCTGGCAAAAGAATTGAATATTTGCTGTTTATGCAAAATACGGATGGATAGGCCGGTTGCCATACTCAAGATAGGTACTGCTTCAATCACGGATGACCACGGTGAATTGAACCAGGCGGTAATGGTTGAAATCGCCAGGCAACTGGGAAATCTGCATCATCAATTCAACTGGATTGTGGTTTCCTCAGGGGCGGTGGGAAATGGAAAAAATTTTTTGCACGATTACCGGGGGACAATTATTGAACGCAAAGCAGCAGCTGCCATTGGCAATCCCATTCTACTACAGAAGTATGCACAGTTTCTGGCGCCCTATAAAATAAGTATTGCACAAAGCCTGTGCGAACGGAGTCATTTCTCAAACGAAGAACAGTTCAACCAGCTAAAACAAACTTTTAAAGAGTTGTGGAAGAATGGTGTAATACCAATTGCCAATGAAAATGATGTGGTGAGCAGTTTGGAATTAAAATTCTCCGACAATGACGAGCTGGCAACTTTGCTGGCGGTTGGATTTGGTGCCTCACTGTTGTTGCTGGGCACATCGGTACCGGGTGTTATAAACAGGGAAGGCAATACCATTTCCGAGATTGCTAACATCGATGAGAATATCCTTTCATTGGCTACCAATAACCTTTCCAGTAACGGACTGGGTGGCATGATATCCAAACTCACCTTTGCCCGATTGGCTACCAAAATGGGTGTGGAGACGGTAATTTTTGATATTAGGGAAGCTGGTGCTATCGAAGGAGCGGTATTGAGAAAAACCGGAACAGTATGTCTGTCTCACCGAAGCAGTCGAAAACAACGACTGGAATGGCTGTCCAGTGGCAATATAGTACGAGGTAAAATTAAAGTTAAGAAAGATGTACTGCAGTCCTTACAAAAAGGCAAACAACTTTTAACGGAAAGCGTGTCGGAAATAATCGAGCCTTTTGCCAAAGGCGAGGTATTTGAAATACTGGACAATAAAAGGAAGTCAGTGGCGGTAGCCCGTTCATTAACGGCCTCAAATTCTATTGGTGCCAAAAACCCTTCTGCAAAAGTATTGGCCAGGGCGGACGAGATCATACTATTGTAAAAATATTCCTACATTTACTTTTGCTAAATTTGCCAAATGGAATCAATTATACCACTGCTACAAACTACCCAAAAGGCGTCCAGAGAAATTCGGCAGTTGAGCGATAAGAATAAAAAAGAGTTGCTGTATTCTTTGGCCAAACTTTTACAGGAAGAGTCTGTCAATATCATTCAGGAAAACCTGAAAGATGTCAACCGCATGGACCCCAAGAACCCCAAACGCGACCGACTGATATTGAACCACGAGAGGATTCGGGACCTCATCACGTCATTGCAGCAGGTAGCCAACCTTCCCGATCCCAGTAAAAAGAGTTTGATGACCCAGGAATTAAGCAATGGTTTGGTAATTGAAAAGATTACCAACCCCCTGGGAGTAGTAGGCATTATTTACGAATCCAGACCAAATGTTACCATAGATGTAGCCTCTCTTTGCCTGAGGTCCGGTAATGCCTGTGTGTTAAGAGGTGGGTCTGATGCCTATCATTCCAATAAAAAACTGGTACAACTGATTCATCAGGTTTTGGAACAATATGGCGTAGATAGGAATGTGGTACAGTTGATACCCACCAACAGGAAATTTGTGACTGAGCTGTTAGAAGCTTCCAAATATGTTGATATCATAATTCCCAGGGGTTCACAGGAACTCATTGATTTTGTCAGGGCCAACTCCAAAGTTCCCACTATCGAAACAGGTGCGGGAGTATGCCATACCTATGTACATAAGGATGCCAACATCTCCAAGGCATTGGACATTGTGGTTAATGCGAAAGTGTCACGACCCAGTGTTTGCAACGCTTTGGATACCGTACTGGTAGACCGTGAGATCGCTCATATTTTTCTTCCCATGCTGGGAGATCAGTTGAAAGAACACAAAGTTGAAATTCATGCAGACCCGGAAGCTTATCAGATTTTATCGGGCTACCCCTGGCTGGCTCAAGCCAGCGCTGATGATTTTGGCAAAGAGTTTCTCGACTACAAATGCTCCATAAAGATTGTATCAGGAATGTCACAGGCTTTGGACCATATACAGCAATACTCGTCGAAACACAGCGAGGCCATCGTCAGTGACAACCAGGAAGTATGTAACAGATTTCTACAAGAAGTAGATGCAGCCGCTGTTTATACCAATGCCAGTACCCGTTTTACGGATGGCGGTGTATTTGGGCTAGGAGCTGAGATTGGAATATCCACCCAGAAACTTCACGCCAGAGGCCCCTTTGCCTTAGAGAAACTCATTACTGAAAAGTGGATAATTCGGGGCGAAGGTCAAATTAGGATTTAAGAATATGAATAAAAATATTGCTATAATCGGAGGCGGTAACCTTGGCGCCTCCATCGCAGAAGGTCTGATTAAAAGCGGAGATATTAAAACTGCCAATTTAATTGTCACCCGTCGAAAACTCGCTCGAATTGATCACTTAAAAACACAGGGGGTAGTTACCACACTGGATAACCGGGTAGCCGCCAGTTCCGCCAAAATGGTAATAGTAGCAGTAAAGCCCCAACAAGTCGATGAGGTATTGCATG
>JAUIKU010000081.1 GCA_030430675.1 Bacteroidia bacterium
ACGGAGGAAATTTCCAACTGCTGCCAGGCCATAGAATCAATGGAATTGAAACCGCTCAGGATTCCCTGTGCCGATAGTTGACTTTGTCCGGCATCGATGATGGCCTGCTGTAGAAAAATGGTATCAGGACGGTATTCCACAAACAGTTCCAGTTGGGTATGGGGCCAGCTGTCAACCAGATTGAGTATTGAATCCGGCAGCAAATAGGAGAGGTCCCCATGGAGTATATCACCGGTCAGTTGGGTTTTTATTCGAACATCTCTTATTTCATTGGGCAAATTTTGCCAGGACCCGTATTCCAATGCCAGGTCTAGCTTCATCATCGATTTTCCCAGCAATAATTCCAGTTCCCTGATTGAGGAATTGTATAAGCCCGCTTCCAGATTTCCCCGGAGCCCAAATGCCGGCAATTCGAAAAGGTTCCCGGCCATTGTCTCTATTTTGGCTTGAAGCGTATCTTCTTTTAAGCTCAATCCGGAAAGATGCAATTGCAGGCTATCCAGTGATAAATGGTCAGGTGAAAACTTGTCGGGGGCAGCTATCGACCCCACCTGGTAGGAGATTTGATTATCTTTTAATTCAATGTTATTGATGTCGATATCGAATCCAGCTCCGAAGTCCAGTAATGGCAAACTGTCAGTCCCGGTTTTTTCCGCAAGCGCCCGGGATAGAATGTCTAGCCTGAGTTCACTGACAGCGATCTGGTCGGATTCGATCTTATCAGGAGTGGTGGAAAACAGGAGGTCTATGACCTCAAACCTGCTTAAATCCAACTTCAGATCAAGGCTGTCGGTTTCTGAATGAAATTCGAAACGAATATTTTCCAGTTGGAGCTGATCTATGAATAATGAAAAGGGTTTAGGGTCCGGTTCGATAGTCGGCTCCTTTGTCGAGAAGGCATCGATTATGAATTGAATATTTAATCCTTGAGAACCATTGATCAGTTTTCCCTGAAATCCGCTGAGCCCCACATAATGAAAATCCAACTGACCGGTTAGTAGTCCGCCTACTACCGGCATGATACCAATTCTTTCGGTTTTTAATAGCTCGGATCCATGGGGGTCATTAATCTGCAAACCGTCGATGGCAATTCCATCCCATAATGAAAGACGGATAGCTTCGATGGAAACCTCTGTTTGGATCTTTTCTGACAGGATATTGGAAATCTGATTGGTAAGCATGCCTTGTACCGGTGGCAGAAGAATCAGCAAGGCCACTATCACCGGCAAAACCAGTAAACCCAGGGCACTCCAGGAAACCCACTTGAGTACTTTACGTGCTATGCTACTATGGTCCAACGGCGATAAAGATTTTTTGAAATTTATACAAAAAAAGCTGGCCAATAGGCGCCCTAGTAAGTTATTTGGTCAAATGGAGATTGGGGGGATTTATGCTAGATTGGGACATTGGGCCAAAACACCGGGCTGGTGGGAAACGGACTATCCGGGTGGAAAAAACAAGATCCCCGGCTTATTTGCCGGGGATCCTGAATCAAACATAAAGTTTAGTGTTTAAGATTCTTCTTTCAATTCTGCTGAGAAATCCGTCTTTTCCTCAATAACTCCTACAATCTCTTCTGCATTGGTCTTTTCAGGATTGAATTTGATCACAGCCACATCTCCTGGATATTTCACTTCGTTGTCGACTACGCCAGCAGTTTCGTTTAGTACTTTATGTACTTTGCTGGCACAGCCACCACACATCATTCCGGTGACTTTTACCTCAACGGTTTCTACCTTATCCTGAGCTTGTGTATCAGTAAAGCAGAAAACTACAAAAGCTGTAGCTAGGAATGTTTTTAAAATCGCGAGTTTCATGATGTTAGTTTTTAAGGATAAAAAATAATCAGGTTCATCCCCGGGGAACAACAGGCTCCCACAGGGGATTCTTAAGTTAGTTAAGTAGTAAAAGTTACACAATTAACCAAACAAAAGAAAATACCATATATAAAAGCAGTGGCGGTTGTCCATTCTGTGACAGTTAGTTCATCCTATAAACATGACCTGGTAAATTTTGTGAACACATGACTTATTCAGTAAATTGACTTGAGCTAAGTACGAACTAAGATTTTGTTAACAAACCAACAAGAAGGTGCCCGGATCAATATATGAGTTGGACTGGGCGGAGCCAATTCTTCCGGCGGTTCCGGATCGGCCATGGGAGCAAAGAGTAAAGAAACAATACGGGCTGGTACCGGATGTAATGACCAGGGTTAGTACCTGCGGCTGGTTGCGGGAGATGTTGCTGAGGGGATTAAGCGTGTCGGCTACGGAGATGCCCAAGCATCTGGCAGATATCGGTACGCTGGTATGCTCCCAGGAAAACGCCTGCAGATACTGTTATGGCGTAGCCCGAGCTCAAATGAAGCTATTTGGTTATTCGGAAAAAATGATCAATACCATTGAGCAGGATATGTTAATGGCAGAATTGGATCAGAAAGACCGGACCTTTATTAGGTTTTGCAGAAGTCTGGCCAGATCCAGCCCCAGGCCTTCTAAAAAAGAGCGGGATAAGCTTCTCAAGTTGGGATTTTCGGAATTGCAGGTTACTGAAATGGCTTTCCAAATTGCTCGTGAATGTTTTGTGAACCGGGTAGTTACTTTTATCAGCAGCCCTCCCATGCATGATTTTGAACAGATGTCCAACAGCCTGATGGCCAAATTGTTTCGACCCCTGATTGCCTACAGGTTACGGTCAAAGAGTTACAAGGGAAAAGGCTCGTTTCAGGTTCCGGAAGGACCCTTTGCCCCGGTGCTACAGGCGATATCCGGAGTACCTGCGGCAGTAATATTCAGAGATGGTCTGGAAGGGGTCAGTGAATCCAATGTTCTTTCACCAGAGTTGAAGTTATTGATGTTTGCGGTGGTAGCCAGGTCTCTGAATTGTCAGTATTGCAGTGATGCCTGTTATACCATGGCAAGGGATATTGGATTTGGCAGCGAGAGCTACACTCAGGCATTGCAAACGCTTACCTGTGATAAACTGGATAGTCAGGAACAGCGGCTACTGGCATGGACCAGGGAGACCATACACTATCAGACAGGTCCCATTCAACAGCGCACCAAGGAATTGGCCTCCGGTACTGATCATGATGCATTATTAGAGGCTATTGGGGTGGCCTCGCTGGCAAACTCCGTGGTGCGGCTAGGCGTATTGCTGGAGTAATGGCGGACTATTCTCTTTATTTTATTGTGGCCCTGGCATTGGTAGTTGTGCTTATAACTATGGTCATAAGACAAAGGTTGAAACTGAAAGATCTGCAAAAGTTATTGGATCACAATACCGCCCGGTTGGAGCAATTGCAGGTTGACTTCGGGCGTTTTGCCCCACAGGAGATCATAGAGCACCTGACTGAAAGCGATGGAGAGTATGCCCCCAGCATGCGTTCGGTCACCGTTCTTTTTGCAGATATCAAGGGGTTCACTAAAATGTGTGATACCATGGATCCGGCCACGGTGGTTTCCATTCTTAATGGGTACTTTCAATGTATGTCACAAGCCATTGCCATGCATCATGGAGAGGTCACTGAGATGATGGGTGATGGATTCCTGGCGCTGTTCGGAGCTATTAAGACCAATCCATGGCAGGTTCAGGATGCCGTTTTGGGAGCTTTATCCATGAGAACAGCTTTGAAGGAATACAATAAGAAATTAAAGGACAGGTCATTGCCGGAGTTGTCGATTGGAATCGGAATCCACCGTGGTGATGTGTTGGCCGGCATCATGGGCAACTATCAATTGAGCAAATTCGGGGTAGTAGGAGACACCATTAACGTCGCGTCCAGGGTAGAGGGGCTGACAAGACAACTGGAGGTTGACCTGCTGATCACGGAAGAGGTGAAATCTCAACTGGATGACAGGTTTATTGTCAAAAAAATGCCCGCTATAAAGGTGAAGGGTAAGGAAGTGCCTATTGTGACCTATACGGTAGACCGCGAATAGAACACTTGCAGGTGGTTATGTCTGCTGTTGAAATTCCGTACTGAAGTTAGGCTGAATCTTAAAATATTGATCATCAATAGCTTTGGAGATCTCATTCATACGAATTTGTAACTGGTCCAGGTATTCGTGAAGTCCGAATTTGAACAGATCATTTACATCCGCATATTCCAGGTCAGCCCGCAAATTACCGATGACTTTCTCTGCAGGATTTGAGTAACCCAGAGGCTCCTGAGAGATCTCATGTAAGCATCGCTCCGCCTCAAGCAGGCAGAAAAAAATTGATCGGGGGAAGAACCGGTTTAGTACCAGGTATTGTACAATCCTGGACGGATCGATCTTGCCGAACATTCTTCGGTAGGCGTTAAAACCACTTACAGACTTCAACAAGGCGGTCCAGTGCAGGAAATCCAGTGGCGAACCTACATCTTCGATAGAGGGGAGCAGGAAGTGATATTTTACATCCAGGATCCGGGAGGTCTTGTCAGCCCGTTCCAGAAACTGTCCCATTTTTGTAAAGAACCATCCCTGAGTTCGAGGAATTGTCCCGGCGCTTATCCCATTGAGTAGTTGCAGTTGATTTTTTATTTCCTTAAAACAGGAGCCAATATCTTCTTTTTTCCAAATGCCGCGTTTGTGCTGTCTTGCCACATAAAAATGCAATTCATTGAGTACTTCCCAGGTTTCTCTCGGTATATTTTCACGAACGATCCGGGCATTTTCACGGGCATTCTGGATGGTGGAAATCAGGGCATTTTGGTTGCGCTGATCGAAGGCCAGGAAATAGATGGAATTTTCCCGGTTAAAATCCTCACCGAACAGTTCCACAAAAAGTTCCCGGTCACCGGTAGCAGAGATCAATGGATCCCATTGCTCTTTAAGATCGGGGGGGAGGTCAATGGAGAGATTGAGGTTAACATCGATAAATCTGGCATAGTTTTCCGCACGCTCCATGTATCGGCCCAGCCAGAAAAGTGAATTTGCAACTCTACTCAGCATAATTATCGCTATTCAAATAAGACCCAGGTATCTTTACTGCCTCCTCCCTGGGAAGAGTTTACTACTAAGGACCCTTCCACTAAAGCTACTCTGGTCAGGGCCCCGGGCAGTACTTCTATATTGTTTCCGTATAATATGTAGGGTCTTAAATCAACATGCCGTGGTGCCACTCCATTATCGGTTAGCGTAGGTACGGTAGACAGGGATAATGTAGGCTGGGCAATATAGTTTCGGGGGTTTTTCTTAATTAATCCCCTGAATTTATCGTGTTGTGCCTTGGAAGATTTAGGCCCTATCAGCATACCATACCCTCCGGCTGCATTGGTCTCTTTAACCACCAGTTCAGCTATGTTATCTAAGACATATTGCAGGTCGTCCTTTTCACTGCATAAGTAGGTGGGAACATTGTCAATTCTCGCTTTTTCACCCAGGTAATACTCAATAATTCTGGGGACATAAGCATAAACCGCTTTGTCATCTGCGACTCCCGTTCCGGGAGCATTGGCAATGGCCACATTTCCCGATTGGTATGCCTCAAAAATTCCCGGCACACCCAACATTGATTCAGGGTTAAATGCCACCGGGTCCAAAAAGGTGTCGTCTATTCTTCTATAGATCACGTCCACCGGGAGCAATCCCTGGGTAGATTGCATAAAGACCTGTTTGTCCTTTACCAAAAGGTCCTGACCGGTAACAAGTTCGACTCCCATCTGTTGCGCCAGGTAGGAATGTTCGAAATAGGCGGAGTTGTAAATACCCGGGGTTAATAAAACCACGGTAGGGTTTTCTTTGGCACTCATGCTTTGCAGCATGTTCAATAGTCTGCCGGGATAGTCGGATACCGGCCGAACACCCAGTCCGGTGAAGAGCTTGGGAAATGCCTGCTTGATAATTTCCCGGTTCTCCAGCAAATAGGAGACACCGGAGGGACATCTCAGGTTATCCTCCAGGACATAAAATGTTCCATCCTGATCCCGAACAATATCACTGCCGGTAATATGGCACCAGACCCCTTTCGGCGGATTCACTCCCCGGCATTTTTTAAGGAATCCGGTGCTGGAGGTAATAATATGCTCCGGGATTACTTCATCTTTCAGAATCTTCTGATCGTGATAGAGATCGTCAATGAAAAGATTTAAAGCCTGTATCCTTTGCTTTAGCCCCTCTTCAATATAACTCCATTCCTTATGATCAATTATCCTTGGAAACAAGTCCAGCGGTAGAATCTTTTCAATGCCCTTGTTGTCATGGTACACGTTGAAGGTCATACCCATTGACATCTGGGCCTTGTAGGTGGAATGCTGTAACTGATGTAGTTTTTTTAAACTGGTCTTGTTGAGATTGCTTTTGAAATGATGATAGGTGCTCCGGCAGTTGCCAGAGGCTTCAAACATCTCATCAAAGTGTTCACCACATGTGTATTTATCAAAAAGCAAATTGTGATCTGGTTAAAGAGCCTGCTTGTTTCTAACTAAAATAGCAAATTTTCGCTACATTTAGTAAGAAATAGATAACAATTATGCCAAATTAATGCACAAGGCGAATTCTTCTATAGTGAAACACCTCTTTTCCAGGGTATAAAATCTTCCTGATCCAAGGCCACTGCTTTGGGAACAATTTTACCATTGGCTACTGCCACAATGTAATCCAGGAGTTCCTGTCCCATTTCAGCGATGGTCTTCTTGCCCTCAATGATAGCTCCGGTATCAAAATCAATAATATCGTGCATTTTGAGAGCCAGCTGACTATTTGAGGAAACTTTAATAACCGGAACCACAGGGTTCCCGGTAGGGGTGCCCAGTCCGGTAGTAAACAGTATTATGTTAGCCCCTGATCCGGCTAATCCGGTAGTAGATTCAACATCATTACCCGGAGTGCAAAGCAGGTTCAGGCCTGGGGTATTGGCGTATTCGGTGTAATCCAGTACGTCTGAAATGGGAGAGGTTCCACCTTTCTTGGCAGCGCCCGCAGATTTCATGGCATCGGTTATCAAACCGTCTTTGATATTGCCGGGAGATGGGTTCATATCAAATCCCGAACCAACCTTGGCTGCCGATTGCTCATAAGCCCGCATCAGGGTGGTAAACTTTTCGGCTTTTTCCTGTTCGCTGATTCGATCGATCAGTTCCTGTTCTACCCCGCATAGTTCGGGGAACTCCGATAATATGGCTTTTCCCCCCAAAGTCACAATTAAATCTGAAACTCTGCCCAGGGTAGGATTTGCGGAGATGCCGGAAAAACCATCCGAGCCTCCACACTCAAGACCGATGGTCAGTTTGCTCAATGGCGCGGGCTTGCGGCCATTTTGATTTACTTCGATCAAAGCCTCAAAGGTTTCACTGACGGCCCGGTTCATCAGTGCTTCCTCCTCTCCCTCCTCTTGTTGATCCAAAATTATCAGGGGTTTTTTAAAATCCGGATTGATAGCATTCAGGCTGGACCTAAACAGTTCTATCTGGGCATTCTGACAACCTAAACTGAGGATGGTGGCCCCTGCCACATTCGGATTGTTTACATAGCCGGATAGCAGACGACATAATATTTCAGCGTCTTCCCTGGTGCCGCCACAACCGCCCTGGTGCGTCAGGAATTTGATCCCGTCAATATTTTCAAAAAGGGGCTTATCGAGCACTACTTCTGCGGCACTGCCGACGGGATTTGCTACCTGGTGTTGGGCCACTAGTTTTTGCAAGTAGGCTACATATTTGTTTTTCTTTTCATAGCCAAATACCCGGTAAAAGGCATTCTTTAAAACTTCAATATTCCGGTTTTCACAAAAGACCAAGGGAAATACCAGCCAGTAGTTGGCGGTTCCCACCTGTCCGTCTTTCCGGTGATACCCCAAAAATGTCTGATCCTGCCAACGGGAAACGTCCGGTGCATCCCAACTTACCGTCGTGGTCCGGTCCGCACTGTAGGAAGAGGTTTTATGAGTTACATTGTCAACCGTTATAGGATCCCCTGCACCAATGGGTGCTTTAGCTACCGCAACCAGTACCCCATACATGTAAATACTGCCTTCCTGTGGGATGTCCTGCAGAGCTACCTTGTGTTTGGCGGCTACGTCGTGATTGAGTTTGACAGATATTCCGTTTACGGTAAGAACTTCTCCCTTTTTGAAGTCTTTCAAACAAACTGCAATGTTATCCTGTTCGTTTATAGTGAGTGCCTGACGCATGTTAATTTTGTTGCAAGGTTAAAATTGATTCATCAACGGAGCTGGTATTCAATTGTTCAAAAATTTTTGTAACTGTCTCCAGCAGGATTTTCTTCTCAGTGAGATCCTGACCCCATAAATCCCGATTAGCCAGAACGGCAAAAACCTGCTGCCGGGGATTGGATATCCGGTATACGGTCTGGAAAAACTCCAAATGCCTGGCGTCATCCTTTAGGGTGATCTCACCCGCAGCAGCCCTGAGATACAGTTGGATCAATGATGCAAATGCTGTGCACAATCTCATCGGCGCATGATTCTGTTGCTCCAGGTAATCCAATATGGTGGGCAGTACCCTAACTTTGAATTTTGAAATGGAATTCAGAGAGATGGATTTCAACTCATGCCGGATAAAGGGATTCATAAATCGCTCAATTACCTCATCCGCAAAGTTCCTTAATTCTTCCCGGGGTAAATCAATGGTGGGAATGATTTCTTCATATATCAACTCCCTGATAAACGGACCTATATACCGGTGTTCAACGGCTTCTTTTACCGTTACCAGGTTGGCCAGCATACCTACTGCCACCATCGAGGTATGAGAGCCATTCAGAATTCTCACTTTCCTGGTGCGGTAAGGTGTCTGATCATCTACGAATTTTACGTTCAACCCATACCGGTGGGCAGGGAAAAGATCCTGCAGTTCCGGTGGTCCTTCTATGATCCACAAATGAAATAGCTCAGCGGATACTACCAACTGATCGTCATATCCCAGCTCTTCCCTAATCTGATCAATTTCATCCCTGGGATAACCCGGAACAATACGGTCGACCAATGTATTGCCAAAGTAGTTCGAGGAATTGAGCCATCCGGAAAACCCCTGGTCCAGGCTCCATAAGTTGGCATAATCCAAAACGGCTTGTTTTAATTTGTCGCCATTCCTGTCAATTAACTCGCAGGGGATAATCCCCACTCCTGTAGTTGGATCACCCTTGAAATACTGGTACCTGGCCCACAGCAGCTGAGTTAATTTACCTGGAAATGTTTTAGCCAACCCATTTTCCTGAGGTTTATCATCGGCATCGAATTCGATTCCCGCTTCCGTGGTATTCGACAGGATTAGAGATAGTTCTTTGCCCTGTGCCAGGGCCAAAAAAGAATCAAGATCTGCAAATGGGTTTACGGTCTGTTGAATGCAGCTAATCAGCCGTTTTTCGTCCCTGACCTCTCCATGCGACAGCCCTCTCATTAGAAGGTGATATAAGCCCTGTTGTTTCTCCAAGAGGTCCACCATTCCCTGTTCGATAGGTTGAACTACCGCGACACCCGATTGGAAATTACCCTTCTCATTTAATACGTCAATCATCCAGTCGGCAAATGCCCGGAGAAAATTCCCTTCTCCAAACTGGATTACTTTTATAGGATAACTGGAGGTAACATTACTGGTGCTTCTGGTCAGTACTTTCATGAGCAAATTACTACTTATCATTCCCGTTAAAAAAGACCGGAAAATACTAAATACTCACCAATGTTCTGCTTTCAAATCGACATTTGTGGTCAACTGACCGGTAGAGATTAATTCAGTGTGTGGTAGCGCTTGAAGTGAGGAATGCAGCTCCTGAATTTAAGATCCGCTGGTGTCTTCTCGCAGGGAACTGGCAATGCGTTTGAAATCCAATAGGTACTTATCTTTATAATCCTCTATGGTCCAGGCCAGCATTTTGTAAAAGTGGGTGCCACTTTCAATTACCGTTACCAGGTAATGTACATTGTATGCGCCAAATGGTTTGGTTATCTCCACCTGCACTGCCGGATTACCATTAATTTTCAGGCTTTGCTTGGGACTTATCTGACAGGTTTCATCCGTAAATGTTTGCGCAAAATGATCGTAAAACTCCACCGGATCCTTAAAAGGGATGCCCGCCTGTAACAGCTGCTCCTTAGAGTCCTCAATTACGATTACGTAAGTTTCTTTGGCGGCATTTAAGTACTGAAGAGTTGCAGCTTCATTGAGACTGTAGGTTTTAGTCATGTAATCCGGAATAGAAACATGGTATACATGTCCAATCTTCTTTTCCATGAATTTAGCTTCCTGAGCCAATGAAGGACAATTTAACAAGCCAATGAAGCTCATTATTACCGCCGCAACCAGGTTAATGTTATTAGTACGCATTATTTCCAATATCAAATGATGAAAATAACCGTAACAAGTGAATTATTTGATTCAAAACTACCCCTGTGGTAACAAGTGTAATAAATCGATAAACATCGTTCACCTCAAGAGCGCCGTAAGTGGTGCTAGTAGGCTTTTACAAAGTGCGCTGGATCATATTGAAAAATAGGAGAGACCAAGTTTACCTGTGATTGCATATAATGTACGGCCATGGCCCTTCGCCAGGATTCGGAGTGGTTGTCGGATGATTGGTGAAAGGTATTGCCATGATGCAAACTGATTCCACCTTTGGCAACAGGAGCAGCAGTCATCGGAACCTTATCCGATTTGGGAATTTGGTAATTAAACGGCTCGTTATCCGGAGCAAAGTGCTCTACCACTTCACCCTTGTTAGTTCCTCTTCCGTAATACAGGCAGCCATTTTCAACCGTGGCATGGTCAAAGGCTATCCACAGGGTAATAACCTGATCTTTTTTGTCAGGGCCAAAGTAGAAGTTGTCCTGATGGATGGGTTTGGGTCCTCCGCCATGGGGAGGTTTGAAAAAAATCTGACTGAAAAAAGCTATTACCTCTTTACCTATCAGGTCTTCGATCAGGGATACCACTGTGGGAGACAGTGCCATATTCCTGAAAAATGCCCTTTGACTCACCGGATTATCCAGCTTTCTTAACTGATTTTCGATAGCGGTACCTTTATCCAGGTACCACTTTTTGTCAACTTCCGTCAGTTGCTCAATGAACTCCTGTTGCCATGTGATTGCCTCTTCAATAGCAAGATCCATTTCTTGTGGGGTGAAGATTTCTTCGACCACCACAAATCCATTGTCTTTGAAAGACTGTAATTGTTTATCCGACAATTTCATCTAAGTATGATTAGCGTTAGCAGGACAATTCCGGGATATTGTTCATTCAACAACTTATAACGCATATTTCAGATCTCAAAACTTATAGTGTTATATTGTAGACAAACAGAATTTACCATCCAATGAATGTTAGACACATACTATTAATAGTTCTTCTCTTCTCTGGTTGCGAACTCAAGGAACCGCCACTTGGAGAAGGCTCTATTGTAAAAGAGCCGGATACTCCCACCATAAAGCCTTTAAACAGCATTCCCAGCAGTGACGCAGTGGTTGCTGTTGAAAATGTAAGATTGATTGATGGCACCGGTAGCGAGCCTGTTCTAAATGCCACAGTGATTATTGAAAAGGGCATTATTAAGGAAATAGGCCAATCCGGGTCCGTCTCGATTCCCGGTGATGCGGAGGTTATTTCCGGTGACGGATTATCGCTGCTTCCTGGTTTTATCGATGCCCACTTTCACCTGAATAACGACCGGCTTCCCAACCTGGTGTTAACCCGGGGAACCACTTCATTGCGAGATCCCGGCGCCTGGATCGAGTCCTATCAGGGAGTGATGGAGTCGAATGATCCGGCTCCCCGGCTCTTTCTCACTGGGCCGCACCTGGATATGCCACCTCCGGCCTATCCCAGAAATTCTTATATGGTAAGGGATATCATTGAAGCCCGTGATGCGGTTAATAAGTTTGCCGACCAGGGCGCTTCTGCCATCAAAATTTATATTCGCTTGCCGGTGGCAATTATCAAGGCGGTTTGCTTAACGGCACACCAGCGGGGTATACCGGTTGTGGCCCATTTGGAAATTACCGGTGCTATGGAGGCTATTGAGGCCGGGGTTGATGGGATCGAACATATTACCTCATTTGGCAGCGACTTGTTGCCAACACGTGAGGCTGAACAATACAGCCAGTCGGTAATTGCCGATAATAGTGCTCGCAGGGAAGGCCGGTACCAGGTTTGGAATGCCATAGATCTGACCAATGAGCGGGCTGATTCCCTGATAAGGTTCCTTAAACAAAAAGGTACCGTAGTAAGTCCCACCCTGGGTGCTTTCGAATATCAATTTGGAGAAGGCAAAACAGATACCCTAAAGGTAAATGCTTTTCGGAACATGGTTGATTTTACAGGTATGGTTCATCATGCCGGTATACCGGTAGTGGTGGGTTCTCATTCCTGGGTACCTTATCAAAGAGAGGTGGGATGGGCATTCCAAAGAGAAATGGAATTGCTGGCAGCTTCCGGGCTGTCCAACATGGAAATAATTCAGTCAGCCACCATTGAGAATGCCCGGTTTTTACGGATCCAGGAGCGTGTTGGAACCATAGAAGTAGGTAAACAGGCAGATCTTCTGTTGTTACAAGGAGATCCGATACAGGATCTATCAGCAATATACAATGTGGAAAAAGTGATGTTGAACGGAGTGTGGGTCGATTGAACGTAGCATGAAGCACTTCTTTATCTTCATGTTTGGGTTGTCATTAGTGTCCAGTCCATCTTTTGGGCAGGCAAATGCCACGACGTTTTCCTGGAAGCATGCGGACCCTAATTCCATGGGAATTTCCGGTGAACAACTCAAAAAACTTCAACTCGACCTGGAGCAAAGAGGGACCAAGAAGTTATTGATAATTAAGGACGGCCATGTGGTATGGGAGTGGTTTGCAGAAGACTGGCAGGATTCAGTGAGAAGACACTATACCGCATCAATGGCAAAAGCCTTAGTAGGAGGGATGTCATTAATGGTGGCCCTGGAAGATGGCCTCATCACTGCAGATATGCCAGCATGTCTATTGATACCCGAGTGGAAAACCCATCCCCAAAAGTCAAAAATCACTATCAGACAACTGGCCACCCATACCTCGGGTTTGGAAGATGCGGAGGTTTCTGACTCCTTGCAACAGCAGCTAAAGCTGCAGGGAATCGATCCGCATAAAGGGCTCGCGGGATGGAAAGGACAATTTTGGCGACAGGAGCCGGATCCTTTTACCGTTTCCAGGGATTCGGCACAGGTGCTGTATGTACCCGGGCAGCATTATAATTACAGTAATCCGGGTATTGGAATGTTGAGTTATGCAGTCACCGCCTCTTTGCAAGGGTCTGCTCACAGTAACATCAGGGATCTGCTGTGGGACAGGATCTACCGACCGTTGGGTATTGAGAAAAGTGATCTGTCCATGGGATATGGCCGCACCTTTGAAGTTGATGGTCTAGCACTGGTACCCAGTTGGGGTGGCGGGAGCAGTACCGCGGATGCAGCCGCCAGGGTGGCTAAATTAATGATGGACCAGGGAAAATGGCAGCAGCGGCAACTGGTATCGCCAGAAGTTCCGGCACAGGTGCTGGCATATTTCAACACCGCCATTGCCGGAAGTAACCCGGAAATGGTTTCGGAAACATACTCCTTGAGGAGTGAAACCAATCCGGTGCCGGCTACTACCATGGGTTGGTACAGCAATTTCGACAAAGTATGGAATCATGTGCCGGCAGATGCTTTTGTGGCAGCAGGTGCGGGACATCAGCTCATTCTGGCTATACCGAGTATGGATCTTATCGTAGTCAGATTTGGCGATGATCTGTCCGGTGACAGCAGTGATGGTTTCTGGTATGATGCGGAAAATTACCTGTTCAATCCCATTATGGATGCGGTGGTGGAGTCTCCTTGTCCACCGTCCCATAACTTTGCATGTCATTTTGAACCGGCATCAAATACGCTGAGGATGGCCGAGGGAAGTGACAACTGGCCCATGACCTGGGCGGCAGATGATCAGTTGTATACCGCCTATGGGGACGGCTGGGGCTTTGACCCCAGGACGGATATAAAATTAAGTCTGGGCCTTGCCAAAATTACCGGAACCCCTCCAACGGTTCAGGGAGTTAACATCAGAACTCCCAGCGGAGAGCGGGTGGGGCAGGGGAAATACGGGGTAAAAGCCAGTGGCATGCTATCTATAGACGGGACACTCTATATGCTGGTTCGCAATGCGCAGAATTCGCAATTGGCCTGGTCCCACGACCGTGGGGCAAATTGGAACTGGGCAGACTGGACCTTTAAAGAAAGTTTTGGATGTCCTACATTTCTGAATTTTGGCAAGGATTACCAGGGAGCTCGTGACGATTATGTGTACATCTACTCACAGGATCATGCCACAGCTTATGTTACTGCCGATCATATGGTTTTGATGCGGATAAATAAAGAACAACTAAGAAACCGTGATTCCTATCAATTCTTTGCTGGATTTGGTGACCAGGACCAGCCGTTGTGGACCGAAGACGTAAAAAAGCGAAAACCGGTTTTTTCCAATCCAGGTAAATGCTATCGTTCCGGGATTACTTATAATGCCGGGTTGGACAAGTACCTGTGGAGTCAGATCATACCACTGGCAACTGATGAAGAAGGACCCAGGTTCAGGGGTGGATTGGGAATTTTTATGGCTGATGAACCCTGGGGGCCCTGGGAAACAGTATTTTACCAAAGAGAGTGGGATATTGGACCGGGGGAAAGTACTGGCATGCCTGCCAAATGGATCAGTAAAGACGGCAATAGCTTTTATTTGGTTTTTTCCGGAGACGACTACTTTTCAGTGAGAAAGGGGTCGTTTGATTGATAGAAAAATATTGGAAAAGCAAAAGAGCAATTGATAGCGTGCCATTCACTACCAATTGCTCCAGTTCATGCTGGCACTTTTGATCTAGGCTGGCTCGCTGGCCACCGCCTGGATCAGTGCAATATTATAGCCAAAGGAAAAGGCATGGCCCTGAAGGCTGGCTGCCGGATCTTCGTGTCTGGGGGTATGGTCGGGCATGATCATACCGTCATAACCCACGTCACGCAGCGCACGAACCACTTCAGGGAAATTCATATCTCCGTTATCGGGGTAAACTTCCATGAAGTTGTTCCAACCACCTTTGATATTTCGTAAATGGATATTGAAGATTTGATTTCTTTCTCCCACCCAGTGGATAATCGGGATGATTTCCTTTCTGGGGTCTACCAGTCCTTCTGCGGTGGAACCCAGACAGAGATTAAAACCATGGGATGGACTGTCGTACAATTGGGCGAATCGCTTGATTCCGTCAAAAATATCGGGACTGTTCCATCGGGTGATTCCATTATAGTTTATGGGTGTGGGAGGATCAGCGATATGGTTACCCAGCTTTACTCCGAATTCTTCAGCCACTGGAAGGACCCTGTCCAGAAAATAGGTAATCCGCTCATAGATTTCCTCAATTTCCACGGTACCGGCCACCGGGTGCGGTTCTTCTTTCAATTTTGCTTCTTCGTAGTTCCAGGTACTGTAGGTGACATTACCGCGTTTGGGATCTGGAGTCCTTCCTGTCCTTAATACCGGATGTATGGTGGTATTGTAAAGCAGCAATTTCACGTCCGATTTGGCGGCTACTTCGATCATTTGCTGGATCATTTCGATCTCCTTGTCACGCTCGGGGCTTTTCCCCAGCATGATATTGGGAGTGCCTACCCGTTCAATACCAGCGGAACTGAGCGGAAGGTGGTAGGCATCCAGACTGATCCCGTACTTCTCGCAGGCTTCTTTTTTGGCCAAAGAGTCGTCAAGATCCCAGCCAACTCCTTCAATCAGTTTGGGTGAACCGCCGTCCATATGGAAAACTCCATGGCGGGCCAGGTATTCGAGATTCTTCTTCCCTGTACCTCCATGCTGGCAGCCTACTTTCATTAGCACGGGCTTTTTTGCGGGGGGCGATGCCTGTTCGGACATGACCGGTTCCTGTTGCTGGGCGCATCCTGCCAATGGTCCGCTGCCGAAAGCCACGGCACCAAGTGAACCGCTGCTGATCAATTTCAACAGGTTACGCCTTTTTAATTTGTTCAAATAGCTCATAGATCAAATGTTTGTAATTCAAGGTTTCTTAAGGCAGAAATATAAGCACCATTCAGTGATCACTGAATGGTGCTTAACAATCAGACTAAACTAATAACATCTTATGGTGCATCCCACCAAACTCTTGTGTCCAATATATCCGGACCTTGTCTGGAAATGGCCGCAGATAAATTGTCGTTATTTACACTTGCTTCGGAATCCGGATAGGTTAAACGACGGATAAAATCTTCCGAAGTTAAGTCACCGCCCGGATATGGGTTAGGTGCCACATTGGGATAGCCACTCCTTCTGAAATTGGCCCAAACTTCATAACTGCTCAGATAAGAGGACATCCAGTACTGCTCATTGATCTCCTCGATTTTTTGCTCATCAGTACCAGAAGTCAAAGGATTTGCGGCAACATAGGCATCAATATCAGCAGGGTCGACATCGGTGTCACCTGGCCATTGCGAGCATTGAATCATGTGACCACGTATTCCGGCCTCATATTCGGCTGCTGCATCTCCGGTTGCCCAGCCCCGCACAATGGCTTCCGCCAATAACAAACGGGTTTGAGAATAGGTAAGAAAGAAATTAGGGGCTTCCGGATTTCCAAAACGCGTCCGGTCCATTTGACTGAAGTCATACAAACTGGCCAGGCCATAGCTTTCGGGTATCATTTGTTCCCCCATGGAAGTATTATCATAACCCTGCGGCATGCCAATCTGTACATCATAGGTGCGGACTGCGTTGTCTTCGTTCTGATCGCCGTCTTGTTCAGCACCCACATAACGCACTGCTATAGATACCAGTCGGGGGTCGTTGTGGTCCTTCATCCAGTTGACAAACTCTTCGTCAAGATAGTAGAATGGCGACTGACCTCCATTGACGTTGGTGCCCACACCATTCCTGAAATCGGCATTGTGCCGGACCACCGCATTGTCCAGGTTTGATTCCATAAGGCCCCCGGCCACTGCAGTGCCTACATATTGGGCTGCGGTGGTGGGATCTACTTTGGAAAGACGCATGGCGGCTCTCAGTAACAAAGAGTAACCAAACTTTTTCCATCGACTGATGTTTCCACCATAAAGAGCATCCTGTGCCACCACATCAGCACTTTCATTAAGAGCGGCTGAAGCTTCTGAAAGTTCGTCCAGAATATCCATATAGATTTGCTGTTGGGGATCATAAACCGGGAACACCGTCCCATCTATAAAACCACGCCCAGCTTCACCATATGGGACGTCTCCGTAAGTATCGGTAACCACCATAAAGGCATAGGCTTTAAAGATGCGCAGCATGTTGTAAATGTTGGGCTTTTCACTAGCCTCCATACCGGCGGCATCAACCGCAGACACCAGGTTATCAATCACATTGCGATAGAAATTTTGCCAGTTGGCCTGAGTGGCTGAACGGTTGTCCTGGTTGAGGTTGCCACCGGTGCCCACTCCAATAAACGGAGTGATCATTTGACGCACAATGGTAACCTCATAAGTGAGCTGGCCATAACCGGGAGCCACACTAATGAGCGCCCGGTTCAACTGAAACACCGGATCGATCGATGTCAACCTCACCGGGTTGGTGTTCATTTCATCAAACCCATTGTCACAGGCCATCAGCAAGGACAACGAGAGGAGAGAAACAAGTGAATATTTATATACTGTTTTCATGATTTTTCTTTTTCGGGTAAAACGCCTCATACTCAATTAAAATCTAACATTTAGGTTAAACCCTATGCTGCGGGTAATTGGTAGGCCAGTAGCTTCCAGTCCCTCATTCAGATCAGAAATGGTACCGTTCTGGTCCGGATGAACGTGAGGTATCCACTGTTTGAGGACCGCAACATTATTGGCAATAACGTTTAATCGAACCCCGCTTATGTATTTATTTTCCGGGATAAGATCGGTCAGGTCATAACCAAGCGATATTTGGCGTAGCTGCCAGGAACCCGCATTAAATACCGATTGTTCCGACATTCTGAAACTTCTGATGGTTTCATAGAACGGCTGGATGGGTGATTGTGTGGTATTTTCTGAACCATCAGGATTTACTCCGTCACCAACCACATATCCAACATCCCTACCCACCAGCGTGGCTTTATCCAAACCGTGGCGATAGGCATTGGTATGGGTTCCTGAAATCACCTTATGACCAAGCTTGAAGTCGATCAGGAAATAAAGGCTCAGCTTACCATAGGTAAGGGTATTTCCAAATCCACCCCACCAAACTGGTAAGGCGCTACCATAGTTGAGTTGCTCCCTGGATCGCATGGGCCGGCCATTGTCAGGATCGTACACGATCCTTCCGTCGGTGACACCCAGTTCCCCGTTAGTAGATCCTTCCGGATGGTCATCCCGCAGATACCCCCAACCGTACAGCTGGGCCATGGGCTTACCTACTACCTGTCGCAATTCACCATGGAATTCTGCACCTCCAACGGTAATAGAAGTTCCGTCCACATCATCTCCTAAACTCAGCACTTCAGAGGTATTATGTGTGGCATTGGCTGATATATTCCACTCAAACCGATCACTCTTAATTGGTGAGTAACTGGCGAACAACTCGATACCCTGATTCTTGCTTTTACCAACATTGATAAGCTGAGAGGTAAATCCGGAGGCATCAGAGACCTGAGCCGAAAGAATTTGGTTATCAGAAACCTTATCGTAATAGCTCATCTCAAACCTTAGATTATCGAACAAGTTAAGCTCAAGACCGATTTCCTTTTCGGTAACTTCCATAGGTTGCAGGCCTGCGTTAGGAACTGTAGCACCATCGATCTGGCCTACTGGTTTAGCTGAGCCGTCCGGACCAGGGAATTGCTGGGCGCTGATGGCGTAAAACAGGTTATTTGAATAAGGCGGCACATCGGTATCACTACCCACCTGAGCATAGGCCAGCCTGATTTTACCAAACGTTAACCAATCCGGTAGATTGGTAAAGGACTGGGAGAATACCCAGCTACCGGTAATGGAAGGATACAGTATGCTTCTGTTTTCCGGGGACAGGGTGGAGAACCAGTCGTTTCTGACGGTGGCATTCAGGAATAACATATCCCTCCAACCTACTTCTGCGGCCCCGTACAGGGAGTTCACTTGCCTTTCACTAATTTCATAGGTGGGAGTTACTTTACTGGCATTCTGGATGGTGTAAAGGTCCCGGGTAAAGAAGAGTTCTCCCAGCTCGATATTAGCATCCAACCTTCTGTACATGATATTACCACCTCCAGTTAAGGTCACTGCGAAATCGCCGAATTCACGATTGGCGCCAATCAGGAAGTCCGTATTGATTTCTCTGAATCGCCGGATATCACGAATGTACTGACCATTTACGAATCCGGGAGGGGGTGAAGATTCCCTCTGCGAACCTGAGGGCCGGTTGTATTCCACGTCCCTGGTCCAGTAATCCTGACCCACGCGACCCTGGATATACAGCCATTCGGTAAGATCATAACGTGCCGTTACGTTTCCATATATTCTGTCTCTGAGGTTGTTCTCAAATCGTTTCAGGGCAAAGTAGGGATTAGTCCGGTTGGTGAATCGGGAATATCTAATCTCATTACCTTCCGCGTCACAGCAATTGTCCCTTAGCACATCCAATGGCATGGAGGAAGCCAGGGTGTAAATTACCACCGGGCTGTAATCTTGTTCGGCCATGTTTGGCGGATTCTGCCTGTCTTCGTGAGCGTAGTTGAGGTTTCCTGAAACCCTTAACTTACTGATTTGTTGAGTAAAGCCCAGGTTGACCGTATTGCGGTCGTAACTCGATCCCGGTAGAATGGTTTTATTATGCATATTGGCCAGTGAAAGGCTGAAACCGCCATTTTCACCACCGGATGATACGGTAACGGTATTGGCCAGCGTATAACCTGTATCATAGTAGTCTTTGATCTTGTTGGGCTGTGGCTCATAAGGAACCACCAATCCGTCGTACAGGATATGGGTGCCTCCCATAGGTTCTCCAAAGCTCCACACCCCGGAGGCAGGTCCAGGTGCATTTGGCCTTACGCCACCTTCACCCTGACCGTATTCGTACTGGTAATCCGTTAAGTCATAGGGAGAATCAGATTGGTAGTTCAAATTATACTCAACTTTGATACCTTCTCCTTCATTCCGGGTACGGGTAGTAATCATGATTACCCCGTCTTTGGCCCGGGAACCATAAAGGGCAGATGCCGCAGCACCTTTTAGTATGTTCATGGATACAATGTCATCGGGGTTGATACTACTTAGACCGTCCCCGCTGTCAGACCTTCGGTTAGCTCCCACTTCGGTGACATCACCTCGAATCCCAAAGTTGGTATTGTCAATGGGTACA
>JAUIKU010000324.1 GCA_030430675.1 Bacteroidia bacterium
GACATCCACTGTACTTGAATTAATCAGGAAAAAAGACCGGGCAAAACTACAGCTTGCCACATTGAAAGCCACGCATGGTGAGTTATTGACATTGGTCCCCCGGAAAAATGAAGTACTGGAACTGGTCCCTTTTGGCAACCATTGCCGGGGAGCCGCCTTCTATAACGGGAATCATTTGGTCGATAAAGATTTGCTTGAAACGTTTAATCAACTGAGCCACCGGTTACAAGGAATCTATTTTGGCAGGTTCGATATTAAATGTAAAGATGTGAACAGCTTGCGTAAAGGCGAAAATTTTAGAATATTAGAAATTAATGGGGTCGGGGCTGAACCGGCACATATTTATGACCCTGATTACAAGCTTTTTCAGGCCTTCAGGGACATCAGGAAACAATGGTCGGTAATCTACCGAATAAGTCAACTCAATCGCCGGGATGGGGTCGAATTTATGACTTTGAGGGAGGCTTACCGGACATTGATACATTTGTGTACATACAAAAAGTTTGCCGTAAGGTAACGTAACACTTATTTATTTAAATACCGGTTGTTTTGAATTCAATTACTGCAGCCACTGTTTTGGTAATCTTACTGGGTATTTACCTGCTTGCGGGTCTGATCTTTTGCATCATACTATATAGCAAAGGACTATCTAATTTTGACTCCAATACAAAAAATACAGGATTGGGCTTTAAGATTCTTATCACACCCGGAATTGTATTTTTCTGGCCTTTCCTGTGGTCAAAATGGAAAAGCAACAAATCCTTATGATCCTGACCCAAAGAAAGCGACATCTGTACCTCTGGGGAGTATTTGCCATGATTCTACCGGTATTATTTGTTCTAGCGATCCTGGTGATCCCACAGGAAAAGATTGAATCTCCCCAGGCAAGCTCTCCTGAGAAAATAACTATTAATTATTCCCACACACCCCAGGGTTCATTATTGGAGGTCAACATATTACAGCCGCTATCAGTCCCGGGCTGTTTGGTACTATTGTCCGATGACAAGACCCGTAATCCGGAAACTGCCGTAACCGTAGGAGAGGTCAGCGGCATGGGAAGCTATCAATTCCAGTTACCAACATTGGAATCAACCCCGGGTTACGTTTTGATTTTCAACCCGTTCAACCAAGTGGTTACACATCAATTTCCAATTTAAGCAATGGGAGCAGAATACAAGGCCGTTTTATGGAGTCGACAAAAGAAGATCTACGATGGGATCATTCTGGCCCTGGTGGTGTTGTATCTGGGCTGCTTTGTTGTCCTGACCTCCCTATTCCAACCGGGCGTGCCACCGCCTACCCTAATAATCAGGTCAACGGGTACATTGGCTTTGTTAATGCTCCATATCATCCTGGTAATCGGCCCACTGAGCAGGATTGACAAGCGCTTTTTACCGCTACTTTACAATCGCCGGCACCTGGGGGTGACCATGTTTGTGATAGCCCTGGTACACGGTGGGTTCAGTATGTTGCAATTTCATGCCTTTGGTGATCTGAACCCCCTGGTATCGGCACTCACTTCCAATACCCATTACGGTAGTTTAATGCGGTTTCCCTTTCAGTCATTGGGGCTGGTAGCTTTGGTTATTCTTGCCCTTATGGCTGCTTCCAGCCACGATTTTTGGTTACATAATTTAAGTCCCAGGGTTTGGAAGAACCTGCACATGATGGTGTACCTGGTCTATGTACTTATAGTGCTGCATGTTATGTTGGGCGTAGTTCAATTGGAAGACTCCCCCTGGCTAATTGGACTGCTTGGATTTGGTTTGGCGATGGTAACCGGGGTTCATATTTTGAGTGGTATTCGGACCTGGCGTTTGGATAAAGATGAAAATAAGGCGGATAAATCCGGATGGGTCAATGGGGGTAAAGTAGAAGATATTGCCGAAAACCGGGGCAGGCTGCTGCGGCACCAAAACCTCAGCATTGCCATTTTTAAGTATGACGGGAAGATCTCAGCGGTAGACAACGCCTGTAAGCATCAAAGCGGCCCCCTGAGTGAAGGTAAGATTATAGACGGTTGTATCACCTGTCCCTGGCATGGATACCAGTATTTACCTGAAAACGGCCAATCTCCGCCTCCTTTTGAAGAGAAAGTTTCTACCTACGCGGTGAAGATAATTGGCGAGAACATTTGGATAGATCCCAGGCCGAACCCGCCGGGAACACCGGTACCCCCGGCAACAATAAACCAGTCGACATGAAAGAGGAGTTCTATATAGGGTACCTGGAGAAAATGCCCGCAGGCCTGGCAAGATTCATTAGGAAGGTAATCGTACTTCTGTTTGTGGTGGTAATAGTGGTGGCTCTGATTGTTTCATTTTACCAAAGAGGCTTTTTGCCCAGCACCTATGAGTACTACCGGGATACGGAGCTAACCGGGACAATCATATCACAGCCAGTACCTGCGTTGCAGGTTAACTGGGGGTATGACCTTCAGCAAAATCCTATTATCAAGACTATTCCGATTGTTGCTTTCGGCAAAATCGGCGGCGGAACGTTGATCCGGGATTTTATCAACACCCGGGTTACCGTGACCGGAAAATTGATCTATTACGACGGCAAGGCACTGCTGGAACTATCCGGACCTGATCCTGTAAAATCTGCAAGTCCACAGGCTGCCATAGACTTACCCAAACCAGACTACCATGCTCCAGTGGATTTAAGGGGGGAAATCGTGGATGCCAAATGTTTTTTTGGGGTAATGAAACCAGGACATGGCAAACCCCACCGGTCTTGTGCCATAAGGTGCATTTCCGGGGGAATACCTGCAGTATTCCGGTCCCAGGGGAAAGACGGGGTACCGGTTTATTATTTAATTGATGAACAATCCAAGTCTAATATTGCCTGGGACAGGTATGTAGGTGAATCTGTAGAAATAACCGGAACTGCCGGAGATTTTAACGATTGGAAGGTACTGTTGCTTGAAAACATCGAACCAGTGGTTGCTGCTGGCGAAGTACTCACTATTGAAAGTGCGGGTATTGCACTTTGTTATTGAACCAACCATGGGAAGCGGCAGCATACGTGGAGCATAAAAAAAGAGAGTTCCACTGGTGCAGAACTCTCTTTGATAAAATCTGGCAACGACCTACTCTCCCACCGGTGAAGGCAGTACCATCAGCGCTGCCGGGCTTAACTGCTCTGTTCGGAATGGGAAGAGGTGGACCCCGGCGCTATAATCACCATAAAACCTTCGGCCCTGACAGCTCAGAACCTTAATATCTTTGACATGGTAACAAAGTAGTAATCCACACAAGGTAAACCTTATTCTAAAAGCTTACGGGTAATTAGTATTGCTCGGCTTTGCCATCTCTGACTTTACACCTGCAACCTATCTACGTCATCGTCTCTAACGACCCTTTTAAAGAAGCCTCATCTTGAGGTGAGTTTCGCACTTAGATGCTTTCAGTGCTTATCTCTGCCCAACTTAGCTACCCGGCGGTGCAGTTGGCACCACAACCGGTACACCAGAGGTTGGTCCATCCCGGTCCTCTCGTACTAAGGACAGACCCTCGCAAGCTTCTTACGCCCACAACAGATAGGGACCGAACTGTCTCACGACGTTCTGAACCCAGCTCGCGTGCCACTTTAATGGGCGAACAGCCCAACCCTTGGGACCTTCTCCAGCCCCAGGATGTGAC
>JAUIKU010000325.1 GCA_030430675.1 Bacteroidia bacterium
AGTACCTCCGCCACAAAGCCGGACATTCCCGGTAATCCTAGAGAAGCAAAGAAAAACAACACAGTGAACGTGGCATATCGGGGCATTTTATTAATCAACCCGGAATAGTTGGCAATCATACGATCATGGGTGCGATCATAAATAACACCAGCAATAAGAAAGAGGGCTGCTGATATCACCCCATGACTCACCAATTGAAACAAAGCACCGGAAATGCCTTCTGTTGTATTGGATGCCAGTCCGAGTAAAACAAACCCCATATGAGAAACTGAACTGTATGCCACCAGGCGTTTCAGGTCTTTACTGGCCAGTGCATTGAGCGCACCGTAAATAATACTGATGACACCAAGCAGGCCCACCAGCCAGGCAAATTCAACCGCTCCATCAGGAAACATCAGGTAGCCCGTTCGCATCAGCCCGTATGCGCCAATTTTCAGTAGCACACCAGCCAGCACCACGGAAATGGGTGTTGGTGCCTCTACGTGAGCGTCAGGCAGCCAGGTGTGTAACGGTACTACCGGAATCTTAATGGCAAATCCGATGAAGAGAAAGAGAAAGGCCCATAAGCGAAGCGGAACAGATAGAAACTCAAACCCCCCGGCCAACAATGAGCCCGGAATCAGATTCGCCGGATCCGTCATGTACACCATATTGAAGGTGTGCACCAGAACTCCGTCGGCCGATAGTTGTGGATCCATAACCGATGCATACAATCCAATGATCACCACAAGTATCAACAACGAACCCAGCAAAGTGTAAAGGAAGAATTTAATGGAAGCATAGTCCCGCCGCGGTCCTCCCCAGATACCGATAAGAAAAAACATCGGCAGGAGCATAAATTCAAAGAATAAATAGAAAAGCAGGAAATCAAGGGCCATGAAACACCCCATGATGGATCCATTCAGAACCAGTAACAAGGCAAAGTATCCTTTTTGCTTCTCTTTAATGGAGAATGAAGCAATGGTACTCACCAACATCACCAAAGCGTTTAACGCCACCAGTGAGATACTCAGACCATCCACCCCAAGAAAATAGCTGGCCGATAAAATTCCAAAATCTGCCAGGTCCAATTGAAACCAAGGAACGAGGGTCATGAACTGAAACCCATTTATAGTATCCGGACCGGAATGGTGGGGGTCATACCCTGACAACAACCACACGACCAGGACGCATTGAACAATCGAGGTACCCAGGCTGATATTCTTGAATGAATCAACCCATTTATCCGGCAAAAGAGCAATTACCAGTGCGATGGCAATGGGCAAGAAAATAATTAATGTAAGCACGTGGTCCAGCAGCATGTCCTTAATATATCAACCAATATAGTATAATCATGATCAAAAGTGCAGCCGCCACATAACGTTGTACATTCCCCCCCTGAAAGGAACGGAAAATATCTCCGGCAATCTTACCAGCGGATACCATCAGGTGAACGAATCCATCCACCACATTCCTGTCAATCCAGGAAGCTATTTTTGCTAATACCACTGTAGCAACGGCTGTTTTATCAAGTATAAAATCAATTACCCTTCGGTCCATACCATAGGTAACGAACGCTAATTTCTTTACGGGTAGAATAATTCCCTTATCATATAAATCATCCATCCACCAATTCTCATGAGATAGTCTATAAAAGACGCTCTGTTTCTGTCCGATGTGTTGTTTACCGCCTCTATATCGCACCCAGGCTATCCCGAGGCCGAGTAAAATCATGGCAGAAGAAAGCCCAAAAACCAGCAAATGATTTTTCTCAGATAATTCAACCAGGATAGGTTGTAACTCGGCAGGAAAACCCGGAACCAGTATGGTGGGTACGGTCAATTGGTTAAAGAACCAGCTATTCTCATAACTAAAAGGGTTAAATGACCACAGAAGACCCAGGGACAATATCGCCAGCAGAATGACCGGGATACGCATGGATAGCGGTAGCGAATGAGACGATTCACTTGACGAAACAAATCTTTCCTTACCAAGGAAAACCAGGTAAACCTGCCTGCCCATGTAATATGCGGTCAGGGCCACAGTAATAAGTGCGGCATAAGGAACCAGGTGGTAAAATGACATGGAAGATCCGCTGCGCGCTTCAGCCCAGGCAAAACTTCCGCTCATAATGGCCTCTTTGGATAAAAATCCACTAAAGAAGGGTATACCTGTTAAGGCAAGTGCGAGTATAACAAAGCTCCCGAACAGAAAAGGCAAACGGCCACGCAATCCTCCCATCGTACGCATATCCTGTGCATCAAAGGAAGGCTGCCCTTTGGTCAGGTGATGCATCACATGAATTACCGCACCAGCAGCAAGAAACAAACCGGCCTTAAAAAACGCGTGGGTAAACAGGTGGAACAAGGCAGCGTCGTAGGCGCCTACTCCAATGCCCAACACCATATAGCCAAGTTGTGAGATGGTCGAAAAGGCCAGCACTTTTTTAATATCCTGCTGTGTCATGGCGGCAACCGCACCCATAAATGCAGTTAATGCGCCAATAAATGCAATAATCGTCATGGTATCCAGTGCCAGGAGCGGGAATATTCTAGCCAGTAAAAAAACCCCGGCAGCTACCATAGTCGCCGCATGGATCAAGGCAGAAACAGGTGTAGGTCCGGCCATGGCATCAGGCAACCAGGCCTGGAAAGGGAATTGGGCACTTTTTCCAGAAGCTCCTAAAAAAAGACAAAATCCTACCAGTGGAAGCATGAAGGAGGACATCTCCCCTTTTTCAGCTATCCAGAGATTGTCTGTGAGATTACTTTTGGCCATACCATCATACAAATCAGCAAACTCAAGCGACCCAAACTGTGCCCAAAGAATTGCTATTCCTAAAAGAAAAGCCGCGTCCCCCACCCGGTTGACGACAAAAGCCTTGCTCGCAGCACGCGGTGGTATTGTATTACGGTACCAGTGATTAATAAGCAAGTAGCTGGATAAGCCCACTAATTCCCAAAAACAAAATAGGACCAGCAAATTACTGCTGATAACAATGCCTATCATGGAAAAAACAAATAACCCCAGGTGAGCAAAGTACTTTTGCTCATCCTCATCATTCTTCATGTAGGCAATACTAAACAGGCAGACTAGAAAAGAGATAGCCGATACGACAGAAAGCATCATTGTAGCTACATTATCAAGCCAAATTCCTGCCTGGAAATTTATGCCCTCCCCAAGCGTAAACCACGTCAAACGAAAATAGTCCGGGGATTCTCCCCATTGCATCCCACTCAAATGAAAGGATAAGATCGCTGATAGCCCCAGTATGGCACTGAGAAGCACCCCCGAAAAAGGCTTTCTCTTTTTTGGCAATAGTATGACAAGGACACTACCAATCAGTGGAAGAAGCAGGATGACAACCGCTTCAATAATGGGAACCGATATGGTAGAATAATCATCCATTCAACCTTTCAGTTCGTTTATCTTGTCGAGTTCGACAGTTCCAAAATAGCGATACACCCGTAGAATGATTGCCAATCCAACAGCCGCCTCAGCCGCCGCCAGCACAATAACAAAGAGGGTGAAAAAATGACCGTGATGCCATTCGGGATAGATTCTGCTAAAGACGATGAAATTCAGGTTGGAGGCATTCAACATAAGCTCAATTCCCATCAGAACCATGACCGCATTTTTTTTCGTTATTACCA
>JAUIKU010000082.1 GCA_030430675.1 Bacteroidia bacterium
CACCAGCACCAGGTTTTCTACCCTATTCATGGTAGTGGCCAAAATGCTGTCCTGCCAGGGGTCGTTCAATTTTCGGAAAAATGCATCGACGCCTATTACTTCGGGGTTGTATTCTTGAATGATCTCAATCTGCTTGGCAATTCCCTCCCGGTTCAAGCTGCCAATGTTAACGATTACAATATCTTCATTGAGGTGGGCATCGGGGTCTTTGCGAAGTTTGGAGAACACGATATCGGTAACATCCATATCGCTGATCGCTTCTCCAATGGGATTCAGCACCTCAAAAGCGCTGAAGACCCCACTGCCGAAAAAGATCAAGGCAAATATAAAAGCAGTGGCTAACACACAGTCTATCCAAAACTGCCGGTCAGTAATCTTACGAAGATTTTTGAACATTAGAACCCGGGTTGAACAGGGCCATAAATTACCCGCAGTACACTATTATTTAAAAATTTTTTTCTTACTTGATCTGACCAATGCAATATTTGGATAGAAATAGTATATCCGCACAGGAGTTTATCGACGGACTTATATCCGGAGATCATTTGCTGCTCAGCAAAGCACTGAGTTTGATGGAAAGCAACCTGGAAAGAGACTCCGAATTGAAAATGGCAGTTCTTGAAGGTATTCTTTCGCATACCGGCAACGCTATCAGAATAGGTATAACCGGGGCACCGGGCGTAGGTAAAAGCACATTTATCGAAGCCCTGGGACTCCAACTACTCCGTCAGGGACTGAAATTGGCCATTTTGACCATCGATCCCACCAGTCAAAGAAGTCGCGGCAGTATTCTGGGAGATAAGACAAGAATGGAGCAATTGAGCAAATCAGATAATGCCTTTATAAGGCCCAGCGCTGCCGGCAACAGCCTGGGAGGAGTGGCCTATCACACCCGCGAATCCATATTGCTATGCGAGGCTGCTGGATTCGAAGTTATTATAGTGGAAACGGTAGGTGTGGGACAGTCAGAAATTGAAGTGCGCAATATGGTTGATTTCTTTTTGTTACTACTGATTGCTGGCGCTGGGGATGAACTACAGGGAATCAAGAAAGGCATAATCGAAATGGCAGACTGTCTGGTGATCAACAAAGCAGATGGAGAAAACCGGGAAAAAGCCAGACAAGCACAAGCCATGTATCAGAATGTCCTTCATTTCCTGACTCCTGTCAGCCATCAATGGCAGCCACAGGTATTTACCTGTTCTGCCCTTAATAGTCAGGGACTTGAACCAATATGGTCAAATGTGGAAGATTATAAACAACAGATGCAGGCAAGTGGATATATGGATCAGCAACGGGCACAGCAGCGAATTGACTGGATGGAAGACTGTATTAAACTGGCTATTAGTCGACGGCTAAAACTCCTTGACAAGCAGGAAGGTGTCTTGGAAAAGCTGAGAGGTGAGGTTAAGGCTGGCAAACTCCTGCCCAATCGAGCAGCAGAATTGGTGCTACAGAATCTAGCTGCAGATCGCCAGTAGCAGGTTTGCCCCGGTAGTAGTGGAATTTACTACCCTGATTGCGTTTGAGTCGGGTGGCATAAAAACTGCACAGATCTCCTTCGGTGGATTCAGCAATGCTGCCCGGAGACCCATGCAGTTAAAAACTCTTGACTCAGCATGGACCGTATGGACCGCAATGCAAACCTTTTGCAAAGGTCTTTCCGAAGGTTATAATATCACAAATCGAACCACAGATATGATTTTTGGAAGATGTGGCAAAGTCTTTTCATTGTCCACCAACTCTTATCGGCCTCCATCTGTGAAACCTCAAACTTACATCACTTATTTGATAAAAAAGGGTCCATAGCTGAGTAATAGAAGATCCCTTTGAATTGCTTTAATACCTGTTAAAGCAACCTTTTGCTAATAAAGCACTTATTCTCCGCAAAGGGTAGTCCACTTACCTGCTAAACCTTACACAAGTATGGTTTATCCCGATTATGTCCTTTTTTTAAAGTATATGGCTGGTTTTTCAACCTTTGTATTGGCTGCTCGATTTGTACTATTATAAGAGTTGCCACTGCCCGGTGTAATGAATCACATTATATGAAGATTAATCTGGATAAATGACCGGAATATTGGTCAAATCCTACACCTAGTGTCGCTGAACACTACCGGCACCGCTGGAACTAACCTTTTCCATGGAAGGGTCGCCATAGTATTTAACGGCGCCAGCACCGCTGGCGGTGGCTTCAATTTCCTCCGAAGCAAATACTACTACACTACCGGCGCCGGAAGCTTTTGCCTGGGTATATTTACTTTTCAAATGTTGGGCTGTATAGTCTCCGGCTCCAGATAATCGCACTTTTTGAGTCTCTGTACGTCCGGAAATACTGACATCACCGGCACCGCTCACTACGACTTCCAGCGATTTGGTATCTACCTCAATATCCAGGTCACCGGCACCACTAACCTTTACCTCCAGGTCTTCAGTCCTGATGTCTCCCTGAGCTTTTAGGTTTGAGGCCCCGCTAACCACCAGTGAGCTCAGTTCATCAAACTCGACGTATACCGTTACATCGGGATTTTTCCATGACCAATCCCACTCCAGATCGATGTGCAATATATCTCCCTTGACCTCGGTTCGAACCTTGCTGACGACATCCTCTTCAGCTTCTATCTTAACTTTGTGATTTCCATTTTGGGTCAGGATAACATTAAACGCCCCACCGACCTTGATCCCGGTAAATGGTTTCAGATTTCTCTCCTGATCCAGGATGGGGTCGGCGCAAGAAGACAGCATGCAGGCGAAACAGAAAAATACCGCTGCAGTCAGTTGGAGTTTGGAGGGAATATTCATAGTATTTGTTTGGCTTTATTATATAGACTACGGGAAATACGTTCAGGTTGCACCTATTTGGGTTAAATTCACCCAAAAATGCTGTTATCTTTTACAAATCTAAATCCGGTTAAGACAGCACCTGTTCGTTTTTACACATGAAAAAATTCATTAGGGTCTTTTTACCAACAGGTATTTTCAGTTTGGGCATAATCGTGCTGAGCTGTAATAATGCAGATCACCGGCAAAATAACTCCCACGAGAACGTCAGAACCCCGGTTCCCCTGTCATATGCCAAAGGGTTTGAGATTTGGGAAAGTAACGGTACCAAGGAAGTAAAAATCAACTCCGGGGTGCCTTATTTGGATGCCATGACCTTTGTGCTGGTACCGCCAGGCGCTACCGGCGTCCGAAATATTGCAGGACCTATTATAGAGGTCCCTGTTGAAAATATAGTGGTAACCTCTACCAGTCATTTACCATTTCTCGACCTGTTGCAGGTAACTGACTATCTGGTGGGATTTCCCAATACCACATATATCTCATCCAATCAGGTCAGAAAGCGGGTGGACCAGGGGTTGGTAGCAGAAGTGGGCACGGTTAATGGAATCAATTTTGAATCTTTAATAGCACTGAATCCTGAATTGGTGGTCACCTACCTCTCCGGTTCCGATCATTCTGAATTGGATCAGCTTGAACAGAGTGGTATCCCATGGATACTCAACCTGGACTTTATGGAGGAGACACCTCTCGGCAGGGCGGAGTGGATCAAGTTTATGGGTTTATTGACCGGTGAATTCGACCGGGCAGATTCAGTGTTCCGGGGAATTGAAAAAGAGTACCTAAGGCTATTGGCGTTGACCGATACCGTAACACAAAAGCCTACTGTTTTCAGTGGTATTATGTATGGAGATACCTGGTATGCCCCGGGCGCGAAGAGCTTTGCCGCCAGCTTTATACAAGATGCCGCAGGTAATTATACCTGGAGTGACCTCAATCGGTCCGGCTCAGTGGAACTCAGTTTGGAAGCGGTATTGGATCGCAACATTGATACACAATTCTGGATTGGCGCAGGGGAGTATTCCTCATTCGACCATCTGGCTCAATCAGATCCCAGGTATGGTCACTTCCAGGCATTTCAAACCGGGAAAATCTTCAACTATCACCGCAGGATTGGAGCAACAGGTGGCTTTGAATACCTGGAGCTGGGAGGTGCCCGGCCCGATCTGGTACTGGCTGACATCATCAAGATCCTCCATCCTGAACTACTGCCCCACCATCAGATGTATTTCTATAAAAAACTGGACTAGGATGACGCGAACCGGTGCCATAACTTTTACAGTAATGATAATTACGCTGGCCCTGTCCGCTATGTTGGATGTGGTAATTGGAAGTGTCAAAATACCTTTCGCAGAAATATTCACCATACTCACTGGTGGCCAGGCTCAAAATCCGGGATGGGAAACCATCATTCTGGATTTCAGGGTACCCAAAGCCATTACTGCCCTGTTAGCAGGTAGTGGCCTGGCGGTAAGTGGTTTGGTAATGCAAACGCTATTCAGAAATCCGCTTGCCGGGCCCTTTGTTCTGGGTATCAGTTCAGGTGCCAGCCTGGGTGTAGCCTCTATGCTACTGGCAGGCAGTGTACTGGGGCTGGCCATTACCGAGTGGTCTATGGGGGGCAGTTGGTCATTGGTTTTGGCCGCCACCCTGGGAGCAGGCGGAGTTTTATTGCTGGTACTCCTGATTTCAATCAGGGTCAGGGATGGTATGAGCCTGCTGATAATTGGTCTGATGATAGGCAGTTTAAGTGCCGCATTGGTCAGCGTGCTCCAGTATTATAGCGAAGCACAAGAGATCCAGGCATTTCTTATCTGGACTTTTGGGAACCTCGGCGGGGTGCATGGTCAGGAACTGACGGTGTTGGCGGTGGCGGTATTGATCGGCTTAGGTGGGGCCCTGATCATTTCAAAATCTCTCAATGCCCTACTATTGGGACCCACTTACGCCCTTAGCCTGGGCGTAAATATTGGAAAAACCAGGATTATCATCCTATTGGTCACTTCCATAATAGCGGGATCTATAACTGCTTTTTGCGGCCCCCTGGCTTTTATTGGAATCGCAGTACCCCATCTTAGCCGGGTGCTGCTTAAAACGGCTGATCACCGGTTACTGATTCCCGGTTGTGTTTTGCTGGGAGCTACCATCATGACCCTTTGTGACCTGGCCTCTCAAATACCCGGCAGTAGTCAGACATTACCCATAAACGCCATCACTTCGCTGATCGGGGCACCCGCAGTAATTGCAATATTAATTAAAAGTCGCAACCTGAGCCGATCCTTTGCATGACCGCAGATGAAGCCACCATACGAACGAATTCCCTCAGTGTTGGTTACTTGAAATCCTCCGGGATACAACCGGTGTTAGGCGATATTAACCTATCGGCATCACCCGGTCGACTCATCGCCTTACTGGGTGCCAACGGTACTGGAAAGTCAACACTATTGCGAACCATAGCGGGAATACAAAAGAAATTAAAAGGCGATATATGGCTGGTGGGAAAGAATACCGACAATCTATCGTCCCTGGAAAAAGCCAGCCTGATTTCTATTGTCTTGACCGAACGTATTCAAGCCGGTTACCTCACCGTAGGAGATTTGGTGGCTATGGGCAGGCATCCTTATACCGACTGGTGGGGACAACTTGATGAATCAGACCGTATGGCTACTATGGATGCCATAGAGATCACCGGTCTATCTCCATTTGTGCGACGGTACCTTCACGAATTGAGCGATGGACAATTGCAGAAAGCCATGATCGCCAGGGCGCTGGCGCAGGACGGAGCAATCATGCTTTTGGATGAACCATTAATCCACCTGGATATTCCATCTAAATGGGAAATCATGTCCCTACTCAAACAAATGACCGAGAAAAAGCAAAAAACGGTGATACTCGCCACTCATGAACTTGAGTTGTCGCTCAAAACCGCTCACAGCATATGGCTGATTGACCAGAAAGGTCAAATCCAATGCGGTACCCCGGATGAAATGATAGAAAAGGGCATTATTGGGGAAACATTCAACACCAAGCACTATCAATTTAATAGTAGAAACCCCGGAAAATAGTAAATTGAGACAAAACTTAACGGGACCATGGATTTTCCGTTTCAGCAACTTATACCCTCGTTTTTAATCTTTAATCGTTAATTGATCTAAATGCCCGAATTACCGGAAGTAGAAATATTTCGTCGCTATCTGGATCAAACTGCCCTCAACCAGAGAATCCTGGACCTGCAGATCACTCACCCCAAAGTAGTAGGGGGACAGCAAGAAGACTTAAAAGGACTGGTAGGTGACCAGTTTAACTCCTCCCAGCGATGGGGAAAGAATCTGTTTATTAAGACCTTATCTGGAAAAACCATGTTTATGCATTTCGGTATGACTGGTTACCTGGAGTATTACAATTCCAGTGTGGAGGACCCAAAATACGCCAGAGTAATTTTTGAGATGGATGGGGGGTACAAATTAGCCTATGTAAGTAAACGCATGTTTGGCAGACTGGGTCTGACTCCAGATGTTGAGTCATACACTTCGTCTAAATCCCTGGCGCCAGATGCAATGGCAATATCAAAGGGTGAATTTTTCAGGAACCTGTCAGGTAAAAAGAAAAACATCAAAACCGCCCTATTGGATCAAACGGTAACTGCGGGAATCGGCAACTGGATCGCCGACGAGATATTGTATCATACCAGAATTTATCCAACGTCACTAACCTGTAATCTGAGTGAGGAACAATTTGCCGATATCTACCGCAGAATGAAGGAAATAATGCAAGTGGCCATCGAGGTTGATGCCACCAGAGAGGCTTTACCCGAACACTATATCACACGGTACGGTAGAAAAACCAGTATCGAATGTCCGAATTGCCACGAAACCATTGAAAGAACAGAAGTTGGTAGCCGGGGTACATTCGCCTGCCAGCATTGTCAGGTAAAGTTTTGAAGTTATTACAGTTTGCAATGTCATGAGTATGACACTTAACAAATAAACCAAAACGAAATTTAATTGGTTATAGGGACTGAATTAAAATTCACGGAATAACTGAGCTGCAATGGGCAAGGTCGCCATTATTGGGAATGGGATATCCGGAATTACTGCCGCCAGGCATCTGAGAAAGCTAGGTGATGAGGAAATTGTGGTGATCAGCGGTGAAACCGACCATTTCTTTTCCAGGACTGCATTGATGTACATCTATATGGGTCACATGACCTATGAACATACCAAGCCCTACGAAGACTGGTTTTGGGCCAAGAATGGCATTCAATTGGTTCGTGCCTGGGTACAAAAACTCAACCCCGAAGAAAAAAACATCTCGCTATCCAATGGTGAAATTATCAACTACGACAAGCTGGTAATCGCCACGGGATCCAAGCCTAATAAGTTTGGATGGCCCGGTCAGGACCTGCCTGGGGTGCAGGGGCTTTACAGTTACCAGGACCTGGAACTGATGGAAGAAAACACCAGAGGGATCAAAACCGCAGTAATTGTAGGCGGTGGATTGATTGGTGTGGAAATGGCGGAAATGCTGCGAACCCGGAACATCGAGGTGGTTTTCATGATCAGGGAAAACGAATTCTGGGATGTGGTACTACCGGAGCAGGAAGCCAGCCTGGTAGGACGACATATTGAAGAGCATCATGTCGATTTAAGAAAAAAAACCGAGTTACAAGAGATTGTGGCGGGAGATGACGGCCGGGTGAAAGGTGTAATTACCAATTCCGGATCATTCATAGATTGTCAATACGTAGGCCTTACCGTGGGGGTCAGTCCCAACATCGAATTCCTGCGGGGGTCCGGGCTAGAGCTTGACCGGGGCGTATTGGTTGACAGGTGTTTTCGATCCAACGTACCGGATATATATGCCATCGGGGATTGTGCTCAATTCCGGGATCCGCTACCTGATCGGAAGCCCATAGAGCAGGTTTGGTATACCGGCCGGATGCATGGTGAGACGGTAGCCCGTACCATAATGGGCCAGGAAACAGCATACCGGCCCGGTATTTGGTTCAATTCAGCTAAATTTTTCGATATAGAATACCAGACATATGGAAATGTTTGGCCCCTGCCCAGGGAAGACGAACAGCATTTCTATTGGGAGCATGCCGGTGGAAATAAATGTTTAAGACTTGTTTTCCACAAGGAGCAAAAGTACCTGCTGGGGGTAAATAGTTTTGGTATTAGACTCAGGCATAAGGTGGTGGATCAATGGCTGCGGGAAAAACGCGATATTCTTTACACCTTAAGAAACCTTCGAAAAGCAAACTTTGACCCTGAATTTTACCAGGGATATGAGAATATGATCATTGAGAAATTCAACCGGGAGCATGAGCACATTCCGGTAAAAAGTGTAAAAACCGGGTTTTTTTCCGGGTTGTTCAGTTGAAGCCCCTGGAATACATACAGAATTTTGGACTGAGCTTGTTCCTGGCGGGTTTCGGAATTTTTATTGCCTCTTTCTTTTTGGGTAATTACCAATTAGGGAAAGAGGCTCTTTCCGGCAGCCTATCTGAACGGGAAGCGGGGTTGTTAACTCCTCATTTGGAAAGTGTCCTGGGAGCGGAGCACTCCTCTTCTTTTTCCTTAGTACAGGAAGTCGATCAGGCCTTACAAGCAGCCAATCGGCAAGTAATGGAGCGCTACCGCATTACTTCTTCGGAATTGCAAGCCATCGGCGCTCTGGCTTCTGATAACAAACCCATAAGGTTTACATCAGACCTGCTGGATGAGTATTATAACTCCGATCAGGAAGTTCTCCAATTTAAAAAGAAGGGCCTTCAGGATTATGGGGGCTGGCTGCAAGAAAGGGAATACCGGGGGGAAGGTGAACTGCTGGCAGACCTGGAAAAGGTGGCCGAAAACTACAACCGCTATGGGATAATAAATCAGCAGGGGTTTGACAAATATCGCATCAAGGATATCAAATACCAATTGACCAAGGACGCCACCACAGGACCCATAAAGGATCATCCCTGGAGGTTTCTTATGCTAACCTATGGATGCTGCATCTTGGGAGCCATTTTATATTTTTTTCCAAAACTAAAGACAGAAGGCCCACCGGGAATCAAAAATCACCATGTACAATTCTCAGCTATGAAAAGCCGTGGCTGGCTGGGAATACTTACCGGCACGTTCCTTATCCTCTTTTATGTGGTACTGTACTTTTTCCCGGAATATATGACCAGTTGGATCGTAATGGTGGACCCCATTAGCTATCTTTTAAAGGGCAGCCCCGCGGGAAGATTCTTCCTTTACGGATTTATCTATACACTTTGCATTCTGGTAATGGGTGTGAGAATGCTAATACACTACCGACACAGCAACTATCAGATGTTGCGTACCGGGTCGGTAATGTTCTTTCAGACAGCTTTTGCCTTTCTTATTCCCGAAATCCTGTTGCGCTTGAATAAACCCTACTTTGATTTTAAGAACATCTGGCCATTGGACTACGACTTCTTTTTTGAAAACGAGCTTTCCACTCTACTCAGCAGTGGGTCGCTGGGATTATTCATGCTGTTGTGGGGAATTGCATTGATCATCCTGGGAGTACCTATCCTGGTGTATTTCTTTGGTAAAAGGTGGTACTGCTCCTGGGTTTGTGGATGTGGCGGACTGGCCGAAACACTGGGAGACCCCTACCGTCAATTATCCGATAAATCGCTAAAGGCCTGGAAAATAGAGAGATGGACAGTGCACGGGGTATTGGTATTCGCGGTGATAATGACTGCCGGAGTGTTGTATACCTATTGGACGGGAGACTCACAATTACTGGGTTTGAATACCTATAGTATCCGATCGGTGTATGGCGCCTGGATCGGGGCCGGTTTTGCGGGAGTGGTAGGTACGGGATTCTATCCTTTAATGGGCAACAGGGTATGGTGCCGTTTTGGTTGTCCATTGGCCGCCTACCTGGGATTGGTTCAACGATTCAAATCTCGATTTCGAATAACCACCAATGGAGGTCAGTGCATTTCCTGCGGAAATTGTTCTACCTATTGTGAGATGGGCATTGATGTCAGGTGGTATGCACAAAGGGGGCAAAATATCATACGCTCTTCCTGTGTTGGCTGTGGTATCTGCTCGGCAGTTTGCCCAAGAGGCGTCTTGAACCTGGAGAATGCTTCGGAAAACGGAAGGTATAATAAGCCCGACTTGATCGGCAACAACAGTTTTAAAACCCAGGAAGCAGGAGATTAGCTGATTGAAAACATTTGACATAAAGGTGATCATTCCCGCGTATAACGAAGAAAATGCTGTAGGCAAGGTAATACAGGACATACCAAAGCATCTGGTTTCGGAAATAATCGTCGTAAACAACGCCTCTACTGATCAAACAGAAATAGCCGCCAGGGAGAAAGGCGCCACTGTACTAGATGAACCGACAAGAGGCTATGGAAATGCTTGCCTGTGTGGCATCCGGTACCTGGAAAATTTAACCACTTCCCCGGATATCGTGGTATTTGTGGACGCAGATTATTCAGATCACCCGGAAGAGATGTCAAAACTGGTAAATCCCATCATGTACGATAACATCGATCTGGTAATAGGAAGCCGGGCACAGGGCCATAGAGAAAGCGGATCCATGACGATTCCACAAATTTTTGGGAACTGGCTGGCAACTACGTTGTTAAATATAATATATGGCACTAATTTTACCGATTTGGGTCCGTTTAGGGCAATCAGATACAGCAGCCTTATTGGCCTGAACATGCAGGATAGAACTTATGGCTGGACGGTTGAGATGCAGTTGAAAGCAGCCAAACATCATTTGCGATATATGGAAATACCGGTTAACTACAGGGTCAGAACGGGAAAATCGAAAATTTCAGGTACTATTGAAGGTACCATTATGGCGGGTTACAAGATCCTGACCACCATCTTCAAATATCTGTAATGGAATATCTGATCACATTTTTTTACACCATCGCCCTGCTTTACATATGCTTGTTCAGCCTGGGTCAACTACACCTGGCCTGGTATTACAAGAAGAGGAAAGGTTCCTCCACCTCGGTCGAAGTGTTGGACCCGTCAAAGAGTCCGCTGGTTACGGTCCAACTACCCATTTATAATGAGCTGTACGTGGTGGAGCGATTGATCGAAGCAGTGAGTAAATTTGACTACCCTAAAAATAGATTGGAAATACAGGTTCTGGACGACTCCGATGATCATACCAGCGAGCTAATATCTGAAAAAGTAAAAGCGTTGCAGTCTGAGGGTCTGGACATTACCCATATTCAAAGAGAACACAGGGCCGGCTTTAAAGCAGGGGCTTTACAACATGGTCTGAAACGGGCCAAAGGAGAGTTCCTGGCGATATTTGATGCCGATTTTCTACCCCACCCTGATTTTTTGCGTAGAACACTGCTATATTTTGAAGATAGCGAAATCGGTATGGTGCAAACACGTTGGGGGCATGTAAATAAAAACTATTCTCTGCTCACCAAACTCCAGGCATTCGGACTGGATGCCCATTTCTCAGTGGAACAACAGGGAAGAAGCAATGCCGGAAGTTTTATCAATTTCAATGGCACCGGAGGCGTATGGAGAAAATCATGTGTGGTAGATTCGGGAGGATGGTCTGCCGATACCCTGACCGAGGATCTCGATCTGAGCTACCGGGCCCAGTTCAAAGGATGGAAATTCAAATACCTGGAAGATGTAGTAGCGCCGGCAGAGCTACCGGTGCTAATGCCTGCCATAAAATCCCAGCAATTTCGATGGAATAAAGGAGCAGCCGAGACTGCCCGTAAGAACCTGAAGCAGATTCTCCGATCCAACTGGAGCCTGACCAAAAAAATGCATGCCGTATTTCATCTCTTTAACAGCTCGGTATTCGTTTGCCTGCTGGTGGCAGCGCTGTTGAGCATTCCCATGTTATTCATCAAGAATACCCACCCCGAATTCAACCTGCTGTTCCACCTTGGAAGTCTCTTCCTGCTGGGATTTTTTTCCATTACTTATTTCTACTGGATTGCCAACCAACAGGTGATCAAGAACAAGCCAGGACAGTATTTTTTAAAGATCTTTCCATCTTTCCTTACCGTCTCAATGGGCCTGTCCTTGCACAATACCATTGCAGTACTGGAAGGACTCCTGGGATTCAAATCACCCTTCGTTCGTACACCCAAGTTTGATATCAGGGGCTCACAGGAGCAATTGAAGAAAAATATCTATATCGGACATGGAATTTCAGGCAGTACCTGGCTGGAGGGAATTCTCAGCCTGTATTTTGCTTTTGGCGTGATCGCCGGATTGATTTTAGGAGATCCGGGACTGATTGTTTTTCATGTCATGCTATGCCTGGGGTTTGCTGTGGTATTTTACCAATCGGTAAAATCTGTCAGGTATGCCACTTAAGAGTAGGTTTGGTGCCCAGCAAATCTGGTTGACGGCTGCCACAGTTTTATCCCTGATTTGCTATTATCAGCTGATCTATCATATCCAAAGACACGATTTCCCCACACTGCTGTTTTATTTTGGCATACTGACTACAATATACCTGTTGGTGATCAGGATCATTGATGTTTATGTCTGGTACTGGGCATTAGCTGCTGCATTTGCATTTCGATTGATGATATTACCAGCCATTCCGGAATGGAGTGATGATTTCTATCGCTTCATATGGGACGGAAGGCTACTGGTTCAAGGTGTAAGCCCTTTTTCCCAGCTACCTTCTCAGTTGATACTGGATGTCACCTTCAGTCAGGACCTGATAAACCAGGAACTATTCCAGGGCATGAATTCCCCCGATTACTTTACCGTCTACCCTCCTTTGGCACAGTGGGTCTTTTATCTGGCAGCAAAAGTAAGCCCCGATAGTATTTTGGGCAGTATAATTTTCATGCGACTGATAGTACTCCTAGCAGAAGCGGGAACCATAGTTCTAATATTAAAGCTGCTGAAAGAATATGATCTGCCTTCAACTAATACCCTGATCTATGCCTGGAATCCCCTGGTAATAATCGAGCTTACCGGAAATCTGCATTTCGAAGCTGTTATGATATTTTTCATATTACTGGCTATTTACCTGATAAAAGCAGGCCGGCAGAGACTATCGGCAGCAGCTCTGGGAGCGGCCATTGCCACCAAGCTGGTTCCCTTGATATTTTTACCCCTGATAATACGCCGCAAAGACATACGGCAAGTGTTGACCTATTGGCTCATTTGTGGCGTTGTGGTGGCGGGATGTTTCCTCACCATCTGGAATGAGGACCTATGGGCCGGTATGAGTTCCAGCCTCGGTTTGTATTTCCAAAAATTTGAATTCAATGCCAGTATTTACTATTTGGTAAGAGAGGCAGGATTTGCGATAACAGGGTATAACATTATTCAAACTGCGGGAAGTTTGATGGCATTTGTTACCCTGCTGTTAATACTATGGTTAGCCTGGACCAGCTACAAAAGATTCACCTGGCCCCAGGCCATGTTGTGGGCATTGACCCTGTATTTACTGATGTCGACTACCGTCCACCCCTGGTATATAACCACAATCGTAGCCTTAGCCGCTATCACTAATTATTGGTTCCCGGTGGCCTGGTCGGTACTGATAATTTTGAGCTATGCCGGTTATACTGAAACCGGCTACCACGAAAATATGTTGTTGGTAGTAACTGAGTACTTATTATTGGGGGTGGTGATATTATGGGAGATGAAACGACATGATTATGGCAGGCACCCGAAATAAAATTCTGCTATTATGCCTGGCAGGTTTAGTCAGTTTTTTGCCGGCCTGTGGTCAGCAGACACTGGAGAAAAAACTGGAAGACCTGTACCAGCAAACCGTGCCTTTGGTACAGCCATCAGATCTGGCACAATGGAAGACCAACCCACACTCACTGGTGCTTTTGGATATTCGCAGCGCAGATGAATACCAGGTGAGCCATATCGACGGGGCCAGATTTATTGACTATGATTCATTTCAGAAAGATGATGTTGCGCATCTCCCCAAATCATCGAGAGTGGTTGTGTATTGCAGTGTGGGTTATCGAAGTGAACGAGTGGGCGAAAAGATGCAGGACATGGGGTTTGAGGTGTACAATCTTTATGGCGGGATATTCCAGTGGAAAAATCAGGGATACCAGGTAGTAAATAATCATAACCAGCCTACCGACTCAGTTCATGCTTACAACCGGCAATGGGGGCAATGGCTCAAAAACGGTATTAAGATCTATGACTGACGGTTTGTTAATCATCTTGGTGAGAAACCCCGTGTTAGGCCAGGTAAAAACCCGGCTGGCCGCCACGTTGGGCGATCAAAAGGCCCTGGAAATCTACCGGAAATTATTAGCCCATACAACGCGAATAACAGAAAATCTGGCGGTAGACAAAGCAGTTTTTTACTCCGATTATGTAGAGAATGAAGACCAGTGGGACAATGATACTTACCTCAAGCAACCCCAGTCCGAAGGGGACCTGGGCGCCAGAATAGGATCAGCCTTTCAATGGGGTTTTGGCCAGGGATATCGCTATATCTGTATTATTGGCAGTGATTGTTATGAGTTGACCACCTCGATTATCGAAGAAGGTTTTGAAGCTTTAACCAGGTACCAGGCGGTGCTGGGACCTTCAAGAGATGGCGGGTATTATTTACTGGGCTTAGATGAGTTCCACCCGGAGCTTTTCCGGGATAAATCCTGGGGTTCTCATAAGGTGGCTTCTGAAACTGTGAGCGATTTTAATTCGCTGGATCTAAGCTATAGCCTGTTGCGGCCTCTGAACGATATAGACGTGGAAGCGGACCTGGATGATATTGAGTGGCAGGTATGACCCTAAGATCTTTACCTGGGAGCAGTACCAGCATAACTTACCTGTTCGTAATATTGAATTACCCGTATCAAATCGCGTTCGTCCTTTAGGTCAAGATTTTGACTCTTAACAAACTCTACTAGTTGATCTCCATTTTCCCATTGCCTCAGTGCTTTTCGCTTACCCTCCAGTTGACGCAATTCATTGCTCGATTTATCCAAAAGAAAATGGCTCCGTTCCTGTTGAATCTGGACATCATTTATCCGGTCATATACCAATTTGGTTGCGCTGGAGGTTCTAACCTCACCATCCATTATTTCCGCCAAAGTATTGCGAAACAAACTCAGATGATGGCCATCGTACACTCTGAGAAGTAACAAGTCCATACCCGTACCATTAAGTACTATGGGATTTATCAATACCAGCGAAGTGTTGTCCAGTTGAATGGAGTCCACTGCAATGGGGTTCAGTGAAAATTCTTTTTCCTCTGTCAGTACCAGCAGTGTATTGTTCAGCACATCATAATTGAACATTATGCCGGAAACAAACCTTCCGTGGGTCAGGAAAACCTCTCCCTGTTGCCAATTTGAAAAGAGGTTAGCACGCCCTTCCACTTCACCGGGTGGCACCAGTAATCTCAAAAATTCTTCCTGGGCAATGACCTTGGTCGCATCCGTATCAGGCTGTTGTTGGGCAATGGCACAGGTGAATATCCCTGTCGCAGCCACAAGTAAAAAGCAACTCCTGATCATCATAACAATTGGATTGATTAGTTAATTTACAAAAAAGTACTGATCCGGGGAGGATCTCACCTCAACTTGTCCATATCACGGATCAGGATTTTTCTACGATCGAAATTGATAAGGTTGCGATCCCGTAAGTCATTGAGAATAGTAGTAACAGTCTGCCTGCTGGTTCCGGTTAGATTTGCTATATCCTGATGCGTAAGCTGATTCTTGATCATGGTTTCAAATCCTACCTTTTGTCCTCGTTCCTGGGCCATTTCACGAATAAATTCGATAATCCTGGTGCGGGCATCCTTGAAAACCAACGACTCCAGCCTTCTTTCCAGTTTGCGGAAGCGAAATCCTATCAACTTGATGATCTTAAGGCTTAAGTCCCTGTTCTCTACCATCAAATTTTGCATCATTTCAATACCCATGGAGCATATACGGGTGTCGTCTGCCAATGCCTGGGCAAAGTCCGACCGGTGACCCTCTCCGGTTAGTGCCAGCTCCCCAAATATTTCACCTTTAGATAAAATGGTTTTGGTGATTTCCTTGCCTTGAGTGGAATAGCTGCCAATCTTAACCCTGCCGCTGGCAATCATATAAATATGGTCCGAGGGCTGGTCCTGAAAGTATATAAATTGCGATTTCTTGTAATGATGGAATTGGTGGGTACTCTGATGAGATTGCAGTTTGTGCGGACATAACATTTCGTACAGGTCCACATTCTCAAAATACCATATATCGTTGGTTTTCATGTCAATGACAGGATCGATAAGCTAGCCAGTCCTATTTGCTAACAAAGAATTGAGATATTTTCGTTCTGTTTAGCATTATTATTTACCGCTTTCCCGCTATTTTTAACGGTATTGCCAATTGATTCCACCCCGTGCTCTATTTAAAAGCCCTGCATATCATTTTTGTAGTCACCTGGTTCGCAGGTCTGTTCTATATAGTCAGGTTATTCATTTACCAGACGGAAGCCAACCAAAAGCAAGAGCCCGAACGCAGTATCCTGATTGCTGAGTACCGCAGAATTTCGCGACTACTTTGGTATATGATCACCTGGCCGTCGGCGGTGCTTACGCTTTTTTTCGGGTTGAGTATGCTACAGTTATATCCGGAATGGCCTGCGTGGCTATTTATTAAACTTTGCCTGGTAGTGCTATTGTATATCTATCACTTTTTATGTCACAGGATATTTACACAGCTGCGCAAGGGGAAATATCCCATGTCTTCCTTTCAATTGCGGTTGTGGAACGAAGTGGCCACCTTGCTATTGGTGAGTATTGTCTTTTTAGTAGTCCTGAAAAGCGCTATGGACATGACCTACGGCATACTGGGATTAGTTATCTTTGCCGTTGTTCTGATGTCTGCCATCCATATTTATAAAAAATTTCGCCAGTGAACCAGTTAAAACAACTCGAGCTTCCATCTGCTTTTTGCCATTACTTCGCATTGTTGCTTATTTTCGGTTCCTGCCAGCAACAAGAATCTCTACCTATTTTGGGTCGCCGAACCGTGGATCAACAAGGTGATACGCTCTATCACGCCATAGGTAATTACCAACTGGTAAACCAGGATGGGAAGCAGGTGACCCCGGAAACATTCGAGGGCAAGTTGTATGTAGCGGATTTTTTCTTTACCTCCTGTCCCACCATTTGTCCTACCATGAAAACACAGATGTTGCGGGTATATGAGCGATTTAAGGACACCCCGGAAGTGGCCATCCTCTCCCACTCCATAGATCCCAAGCACGATTCGGTAGCTGTACTGAAGGAATATGCCTCACAGCTGGGTATTGAAGATAATGCCAAATGGCATTTTGTTACCGGCGACCAGTCAGAAATATACCGCCTGGGACAACAGGACTATATGGTAACAGCCGGAGAGGATCAAAATGCACCGGGTGGTTTTATTCACAGTGGCGCCTTTATTTTAGTTGACCGGCAAAAACACATACGTGGTGTCTACGACGGCACCATTGCCGAAGATGTTGACAAGCTCATGGAAGATATTGAGGTGCTGCTGGAAGAATAGGCCACTTTAGTTATCGCCCAGGGCCTTTTCTGCGGCGGTAATGGCATCGTCAACCAGCTTTTTAACCGAATCTATCTTATCCAGTTCTTGCTGCAAATATTCCCTGTTGCCTTCAGAGTCACCATCGATATCTATTGGTTCAAAACTCCTCATCCAGGACATCATTCCCTCATGGGCCAGGTCTAGTTGTTCAATCACCAAACTGTTAACGATTACCTGATCTTCGGCTTCCGCAGTGCCAGCTGATTGAAGCGTCTCATTTTTGGCTTCAAGCTGTTCTTTCAGTGTCATCAAAGTGCCCATTTGGGGCATTACCTGATCATGAACTTCGATCACCTGATCTTCCAGATTGCTAACCTCCTGTTGTTCAGGACTCAGATTGGAGTCGGTCTCACGGGAAGCGTTTGAACATGAAAATGTTAAAAATAAGGCAATGAAATAATAAATGGTTCGTGTAAGCATTGGATAGCATTATTTGTCCCTAAATTTAAACACAATATCGTATGTTTAGGGAAAATTAGTAAACCCTTTATTGCCGGAGGGATTGTTGAAGTATTTTTTTAGGATTTTATCTGGTCTAAGTCTGGTAGTTTTTGCCAGTATTTTTATATCTCCAAAGGTAATTTGGTTCTCGGGTTTACTGTCCCTGATGATACCTTTTTTTTTGGTATTGAACCTGGCACTGCTGGTTTATACATTAGCCACCGCTTCCAGGCTATTTCTCTATCCCCTGGTAGTCTGCCTGGTGGGACTGCTGTTTGTAAGCAGGACTTTTGCCATGCACCAATTGGAAAAGCCTGATCCAACTTTGAGTGTACTCAGCTACAATGTGAGGGTTTTTAACGTATATAGCCATCTGAATACAGACTACCTCCAGTCAAAGAACACTATCGACTGGATTTTAGACCGGGATGAGGACATCAAGTGCCTGCAGGAATTCTATGTTTATCCCGGGCATCAGATCTTCGGGACCATCAGATCCATCCGCAATAAAAATGCCTATTACCATTTTGAACCAACTTATACCAATAATGACGGGGCACAGTTTGGAATGGCCATTTTTAGCAAATACCCCATTATACATCGCGGCTCCTTGCAGGTAACCGAAAGTTCCAACAACAACATCCTGTTTGCAGATGTAGTAAAAGGGCCTGATACTGTTAGGATCTACAATGTGCACCTGGAATCTATGAGTATCGATGAATCAAAGCTAGCCAATTCCAATACCCAGAATATTTCCAGCAACCTAAAAAATCTTATACCCAAACTAAAACACGGGTTCCTGCAACGGGCTCAGCAAATCGATATCCTGTGCCAACACCTTGAACGTTCCCCCTATCCGGTAGTACTGGCAGGGGATCTAAATGATATGCCATACAGCTATTCTTATCAAAAGCTGAAAAAGTATCTGTACAGCTCGTTTGAAAACGGGGGAAATGGCTTCGGATTTACTTATAATGGCAGAATGTTCTTCCTTAGAATCGACAATCAATTCTACAGTGACGGCATTACCCTGGGTGGCTTTGAAACCCATCGCGGAGTAAAACATACCGATCATTTTCCAATTACTGCAGAATATTATTTGGAATGATTAAATTTGCACTTTCTATCCATGAGTGAGTTCCGAGATTTTGCCTTTAATGATCAAGTGCTGAGCAGCCTTGATGCCATGGGTTTCGAAAAACCGACACCGATTCAGGAGCAAGCCATTCCTATCATTTTGGATCATCACGATATCATAGGATGTGCCCAAACCGGCACCGGCAAGACCGCCGCCTACCTGTTGCCGGTAATTCAGCACATTATCGATACGCAACCGACCCATATCAATACGGTAATCATTGCCCCTACCAGGGAACTGGCACTGCAAATAGACCAACAATTGGAAGGGTTTGCCTACTTTACCCCGGTCAGTTCATTGGCCATCTACGGCGGCCGTGACGGGGCTTCATTTGACAGGGAAAAGAAAGCTATAACCAAAGGGGCTGACATCATTATTGCCACGCCGGGAAAATTTATTCAGCATTTGAACCTGGGCTATGTAGATCTTTCCAGGTTACGCCATTTTATTCTGGATGAAGCCGACCGCATGCTGGATATGGGTTTTTATGAAGATATCATGAAAATCGCCAGTCATCTGCCCAAAAACCGTCAAACCCTGTTGTTTTCCGCCACCATGCCCCCTAAAATACGGGCCATGGCCAAACAGATCCTCACTGAACCCCAACAGGTTAATATTGCCATTTCAAAACCAGCTGAAGGTGTTTTCCAAGCTGGATTTTACACCTTCAATAATCAAAAGGTTCCACTGATTGAGCACCTCTTGAAGGCTAAAAAAATCACCAGTGCCATTGTTTTTTGCTCCACCAAGAAAAGCGTAAAGGAAATAGAGCGCGCCTTACAGGGGATCGGACTTAATGTGCAAAGCATCCATTCGGACCTGCATCAGAACGAACGGGAAAAGGTGCTGTTGAACTTCAGGAATCGCAAGACGCAGGTACTGGTAGCCACGGATATTGTGGCCAGGGGTATTGATATTGAAGATATTGAACTGGTGATTAACTACGACGTGCCCCGGGATGCGGAAGATTATGTACATCGGGTGGGTCGGACCGCCCGGGCAGAATCTACTGGCATTGCTTTCACTCTAATCAATGATCAGGACCGGTACCTTTTCCGTAACATCGAGAAACTGGTGGAGAAAAAAATAAGCATCGGGCAATTGCCGGAACACCTGGGACCGGGGCCGGATCCCAAT
>JAUIKU010000083.1 GCA_030430675.1 Bacteroidia bacterium
ATAGTACGGCCCTGCTCCGTGTGTAAATTCCCGGTGGGTTCGTCAGCCAAGAGTAGTTGAGGGCGACCGATAATGGCACGGGCCACCCCTACCAGCTGCTGCTGACCACCGGACAACTGCTCCGGGAACAGGTCTTTCTTGGCCACAATATTGAAACGGTCCAGCACATCGGCCACCAAGCTCTTTCTTTCTTTGCCTTTGATGCCTTTGTATAATAATGGAGTTTCAATATTCTCATATACAGTAAGTTCATCAATAAGATGATAAGCCTGAAATACAAACCCAATATGGTGTTTGTGCAGTTCTGACCGTTTGCGTTCCTTGATCTTATGCACAGGTTCTTCCATAAACAGGTATTCCCCGGCCGAAGGCTCATCCAGCATGCCAATAATATTCAGCAAGGTAGACTTACCTGCCCCACTGGGGCCCATGATGGTAAGAAATTCACCAGCTTTCACTTCCAGGTCAATCCCTTTTAGCACAAACGTGCGGGTGAATTTGCTACTGTAGTATTTGTCGAGGTTCGTTAGTTGTATCATAGTCTTTTTAGCTTAGAGCCTAGAGCATGGAGCATAGGGATAATTCTTAATTTTAATTGATCATTCATATCGTAGTGCATTAACAGGGTTTTCCAAATGGGCCCGGAAAGCATGCCAGCCCACGGTGCAAAATGCGATTAGCAGGGCCATTACTCCGGCTAACAGCACCAGCAGCCAGTTGAATTCCGTATGAAAGTAGAACTGCCGGAGCCATTCGGTGGATAGCAACCAGGACAATGGAGCGGCGATCAGCAAAGCCATCATTACCAGTTTTAGAAAATCAATGCTGAACAGGTAAATAATTTGAGTACTATTTGCACCCAGGGCCTTTCGTATTCCTGCCTCCTTTTTCCTGCGTTCAAAATTAAAAGCTGCCAAACCGAATAAACCCAAGGTGGAAATACCTATGGCCAGCACGGTAAAAATAGCGGCCAATCGACCGATGGTCTCTTCATTGTGATAGGTAGCCTCAATTGTGGCATCCAGAAAATGATAGTCAAATGAGGTCCCGGAAGAAAAGTTTGAATACACTTCCTCAATAGCAGCTATGGAACCGCTGACATTATCCGGGGCAATCCGCACCATTACATACTGACTATATTCCGGCTGTAGCCAAAGGATTAGTGGCATTACCGGAACGTGCAGTGAGCGTGAATTAAAGTCATCCATAACCCCGATTATTTCATAATCATTCCCCCATATTGTTAATTGCTCTCCTATTATCTGGTCAAGCCCCATAATATCTGCGGCAGTGGTATTGATAAGTACTTTACCACTGTCCGCCAGAGAATTAAAATCTCTTCCTTCTAATATTTCGATTTTGTTGGTATTGGTAAAATCCAACCCGCTGAACAGGATTTGAAAATCAATTTTATCATTGGGGTCTTTTCCTTGCCATGAGGGTGAGCTGGTATCGAACCTAACATTAGTAGGCAGAAAGGCAGTGAAAGTTGTTGATACAACCGAAGGATGATTTTTTAGCTGTAAAGCAAAAGTCTCCTGACGGGATTGGATCTCTTTGGTGGTATTAAAATAAATTACATTCTCCTGATCGATCCCCAAATTTTTGTTCTTGAAATAGTCAACCTGTTGATATACCACCAGTGCCCCTATCATAAGCATAATGGATAAGGTAAACTGGAAAACCACCAGCACCTTTCTCACTGGCAATATCAAGCCATTACCGGAAAGTCGACCTGCCAATGCTGCTACCGGTTTTAACGAAGCCAGGTATTGGGCGGGATAGCTACCGGCCAATAGGGTGGTGACCACCAGGATCAGGGTCAGGAGCAAATAAAACAGGGGGTTTGACCAGGGAGTTGATAAATCTTTGCCGGTAAGTTGGTTAAACCAGGGCATGCTAATAGTAGTAACTAACAGGCCAAAGAGCAGGGAGGTTAAAGCCAAAACACCCACTTCCAGTAAAAACTGTCCGGTCAGTTGCTTTTTTACGGCCCCGCTGGCTTTCCGAACCCCTACTTCTCGTACCCGTGTGAAACTTCTGGCAGTAACCAGATTAATGAAATTAATACAGGCAATTACCAATACGAAACAGGCAATCACCGAAAATAAACGTACATATACGATTCGACCAGTGGCTTGCCTTACCGGTTCAATATCACCGTATAGATGTCGTTCCGAAAGCGGTTGCAGGTATACATCGTAGGTTTCGTTGGTGGTATTTCTCCTGACAACATCTGCAATGGCCTGATTCAAATGTTCTATATTGGTGCCAGGTGTTACCTGCACGAATAAAGACAACATGTTCCCTCCCCATTCCAGCAATCCTTCCCTTCTGGCCGCCATGGCCTGATATGGAATCAAGATATCTGTACCCTCAATAAAAGTATTGCGGAAATCTTCCATCACCGCAATGATTTTCAGGTCGAAGGAGAATTCTGCATCACTCATATGAAAAGACTTCCCAATAGGGTCATCATTCCCGAAAATTGCCCGGGCAGTACTGGCCGAGATTATGGCTTCTTCCGGTCCATGGAAAGCATTGACCGTACTACCTGCTGCCACCGGATGGCTGAACATCCGGAAAAAGGAGGCATCTACAAAACGCATGGACCTGGTTAAGGACTTGTCATCGAATTTGACAGAATACTCAGCACTGTACCCTACCCTGCAGCTATTAATTATTTCTGCATGGTCTTTCTCCAGGGTAGGCCCCATCAAACCCGGAGTGGCGGTGAGGTACTCAAAGCTACCGTCGGGGTAAGACTCTTCCCGGATGAGTTGGTAAAGGTTATCCGTATGCTGGTGAAACCGGTCAAACGCCAGCTCATCCAGCACCCAGAGAAAAACAAACAAGGCGCAGGAAATCCCCATAGTAAGTCCAAAAATATTGATTACAGTAAACAGGGGATGCTTTCTGAATATTCGCAGGGCGATATTGAAATAATTTCCGATCATGATACTAGGGTGTTAAGGCATAGTGCATAGGGCATAGGGCATGGGGCATGGGGTTAATTTTTAATTGATTCAACCGGGTTGGCTTGGGCTGCTTTTAATGTTTGATAACCAATAGTAAGCAATACCATCACCAGTGATATTCCCAGTCCCACCGCAAATATTCCCGGCTTTAAAGCCACCTGGTAACTGAAATTGGTGAGCCATGATTGCATCACATAATAGCTGGCCGGAGCTGCTATTAGAAAAGCTATTACGGTCAAAAGAATAAAATTTCTGGATAGAAGCAGTACCACACTGGAGGCACTAGCTCCCAGTATCTTGCGCACTCCGATCTCTTTGGTGCGTTTTCCAACCACGAATGAGATCAGACCAAATAATCCCATTGCACCAATTACAATGGCCAGACTCACGAATATTTTCACCAGTTTGGATAATTTCCTCTCTTCGGAATAAAACCGTTCAATGGTCTCATCCAGGAAATGGTATTCGAATATGTGTTCCGGAAATACCGAGGTCCAGGCTTTCTCCAGGTCTATTAGGGCCTGTTCCATATTTTGAGGCTGTACTTTAGCAGCTCCCCGGAAATATCTACCCGGTCCCACCTGGAAAATGCAGGCTTTGATGGGATCATGAAGCGAGGTGGTATTGAAATTTTTCAGCACACCGGCAATGGGTGCATCAGTTCCCCAAAACTTTACGTACTGGCCAATGGCCTGCTCGTTTTGCTGCAAGCCCATGGACTTTACGAACGATTCATTGACCAGAAACATGGTGGCGCTGTCAGCTGCCATCAAGTTCTGTCCGGCTGCCAGTGACAGGCCATATGTTTCAATAAAATCATTATCTATAAACTTGACCTGTGCGGTTTCTTCAATAACCGCTGTCCCATTGTCATATTCAAATGACCCTCCCCAAACATCGCTGGATGCAGCCCCGGTATTGGAGAAACTAAATGCTAATACCGAGCTGTTTTGTGCCAATTTATTGGTTAGCTGCTCAACTTTCTCCTTGCCCTTAACAGGTAATGGAAACTCAACTATCGCTTGTTTACTGAAGCCCATTGGAGCTTCCAGGAAATACCTGAGTTGACTGGTAACTACCAGGGCGCAGATCACCAGTATTTGGGAAATCACCAACTGCGCTACCACCAGTGAACTTCTAAGAGAGAATCCAGCACCTGATGACGCTAATATGCCCGATGCCTTAATGGCCTGAATGGGTTTAAATTCTGACATTAACAAAGCGGGATACAGTCCGGCCAGCAGACACACCGATACAATCAGGACCAAAAGAAAAACAACCAGGTTGCTGACATCAAAAATTTCTAAACTGAAACCGTATCCCAGCATGTTTTCCATCTGTAACATGCCTGCTTTTACCAAAAAAAGCGCTACTACCACTGCTATGATAGTCACCAGAAAAGTTTCCAGCAGTAGTTGGTTAATAAGCTGTAAGCGGGCACTGCCCAGCACTTTACGTACTCCGATTTCTTTGGACCGGTTGGCCGCCAGTACGGTGCTTATATTTACGAAATTAATACAGGAGGTGATCAATAAACACAGGCCCACCAGGCCTATCGCCCATAGGGTACGGCGGGAAATCACCCGGTCATTGAAATTGTTAAACCTTGGATCAAAGTGAATGTCTTTCAAAGGTTGTAAAAACATCACTACACTTTGTGCATACTCCTCATGCCAGTGTTTAGCAAAGTAGCCTTTTAGTTGCTGGTTTAGCAGGGAAGCCTGGTTGTTGTCTTTTAACTTCAGGTAACAATGGACCCTACCTGAAGTAGCACTCCAGCCTTCCCAACCGCGTTTGTCCTCTTCTCCCAAATTAATGGAGACCAGCATATTGAAGGGCAGGTCGGTCTGCTGTGGATGGTCCTTTATCACTCCCGTAACTTTCAGATCGTACTGGTTGCTGAAGCGTATTACCCGCCCTAAAGGATCCCTATCACCAAAATATTTTCGGGCCAGACTTTCTGAAAGCACCACGGTCTTTTGCTCTGTTAACGCGGTGCTGTGGTCCCCTGAAATCCATTCTCGCGGAAATATTTTGAAGTAATCCTGGTTAACAAATGCAACCTGGTCCTCCTTATACCGGCTGATACCGGTTTCCTCGTTTACGGTTATTATAATATTGTCTTCATTGGCATCAACAATGGTAAGGGCCTCAAGCAGGTCAGGGAAATCACCTCGAAGGGTTTCAGGGAAAGGGTAAGGCACCGCCTGACTATAGCTTTTACCGTAGTAATTATTCTCCTGCACAACTCGGTATATTCTATCCCGGTCCGCGTATTGCTGGTCAAAACCCGTCTCGAACTGCAATAACAGAAAAACCAGGCAAGCCCCACCAATACCCAGGGCCAGGCCCACAATGTTAAGCGTCGAAAAGGTGCTATTCCGCAACAGGTTTCTCCAGGCGAAAGTCAGGTGGTTTTTAAGCATGGCAATAATTTTTAATCTTTAATTTTTAATTATTCATTGCGCAAAGCATCCACCGGATTGGCCAGGGCTGCCCTGATACTTTTAATACTTATGGTTGCCGCAGCCATTAACAACGTCAAAAGGGCTGCCATCATAAAAACCCACCAGGGAATATCAATCCGGTATGCAAAATCCTGCAGCCATCTTTTGGCCAGGAAAAGTCCCACTGGAAATGCCAGCAAAAACGAAATGCAGATCAACTTTATGAAATCCCTGGCCAGCATAGACACAATCTGCGCTACTGACGAGCCCAGTACCTTTCTGATACCAATTTCTTTGACCCTCTGTTCGGTGGTAAATGTCACCAGGCCGAATAATCCAATTAAGGCTACCGCAATGGTTAGTACCGTAAGCACTCGTAATACTGTGCCCAGGTTGGTTTCAGCGGCGTAAGTATTTCGGTATGACTCATTCAAAACCGTATAACTGAATGGTTCACCGATATTAAAAGCATCCCAGTGACTCTGAATATTGAAAATAAGCCCCGACAGGTCGGAGCTTGTGGACCGGATAATCAATCCGGAATTGGGATTGTTCAACATAAACAAAGGTTCTATAGGCTGGTACAGGGTACTAAAATGAAAATCCTTAACCACCCCGATAATAGTTAGATCAACTTCATCACCTTCAATATTTGCACCCATGGTAATGACCTGTCCAACCGGGTTGCTCAAATTGAGTAAACGCGCTGCCGTTTCATTGATAATGGTACTGGACGAGTCGGATTCCTGGTCTTTGGAAAAGTTTTGGCCAGAGACCAACTCCATACCCATGGTTTCAAGGTACTGATGGTCAACATGGTACAGGCTCATCCGCCTGAAATCATCTGATTGAGCATTCGGGTAGATGTTATACATGCTGGTATTGCTGGCTCCAGCCGGAATGTATCCCGACCTGGTGATACCAGCCACCCTTGAGTCGGATTCCAGTTGCTCTTTTAAAACCAGCTCCTTATCTCCTAGCATCCAGCTATTTCGAATTACTACGATCCGGTCTTTATTATAACCCAGATCCTTGTTCAGAATATAGGAAATCTGTAGATCCGCAATAACGGTTGTAATGATCAGGGTTACAGATATGGCAAATTGCAGAACCACCAATCCGCTGCGTATGCCCTGTCGATTGCTAATGCCATAAACCCGGTCTTTCAAAGCAGAAATGGGTTTAAACGAAGACATTACAAAAGCAGGATAGGCCCCCGAAAGAATGCCGGTAATGAACCCGAACACTGCAATAGCGATTACAGTCTGTGGCGAAACTATCATTCCGACCTGCAGCGATTTTCCTGCTATCAGGTTGAAATAAGGCAATAAAACCACTACCAACAAAAGTGCCACCAGTAAGGCAATTGCAGTGGTCAGAGATGACTCCAGCAAAAACTGACCTATCAATTGATTTTTCAGTCCTCCCAGCACCTTCTTCACCCCTACCTCTTTCGCTCTCCTGGTGGCCAGGGAAGTAGATAGATTCATGAAATTGATGCAGGCGATAATTAAAATAAACAGGGCCACGCCACTAAAGATATAGACCGTCTTGATACTGCCCCCTGGTTCCAACTCACCGGACAGATCGGATCGCAGATGAATGTCGGTGAGTGGCTGCAAGTATAAACCCACATCATTGCCGCTTTCTTTAAATTCTGCCATTGACATACCCAGCGCCTGCTGCAACTGCGGACCCATATATTTCTCCACCAGTTCCGGGATCTTCCGCTCCAATTCGGAAGCTTGAGCGTCTGGTTTTAATAATAAGTAGCTATAACCGTTGGACTGGATCCAGGCAAAATCCATGGCATCATCCAATCCCACAGTGGTGGCAAACAGGTCAAAGTGGAAGTGCGAATTATCCGGAACCTTATCAATAACTCCGGTTACCTTATATTGACTGTTGGCCTCATTAAAATCCAGCACCTTCCCCATCGGATCCTCCTGGCCAAAATACTGCTTAGCCAATTCACTGGTAATTACTACAGAATAAGGCTCTTTCAGGGCGCTAAGCGAGTTCCCATGGACGAAGGCCAGATCAAAGACCTGGAAAAATTCCGGGTCGACATAAGCCAGTTTCCCATTTCTAAACGAATTGGACTGGTAGGATATCTTAGGTGTCCCCGAGTCCTTCAATCGTACCCCCAATTCCACCTCCGGAAACTCCTGCTGGAAGGTTTTGGCGATAGGAGATGGTACCACCGCTTCGGAGATTATTTCATCACTTACTTTCCCTTTTAATATCACCCGGTATATCCTTTCCGCTTGGGTATTGTACCGGTCATAACTGTACTCGTCAGTTACGAACAGCATGATGATGATACAAATGGCGATCCCAATGGCTAATCCACCAATATTAATTAGCGAAACCATTCGGTGTTTCCAGAGATTTCGCCAAGCTATGATAAAGTTAGTTTTGAACATCATAATTTAATTTTAGCAAGAGCATACAGGGTGGAGCATACAGGGTAGTGCACGGAATTTCCTGTATGCTGTTGTTTCACACTCTTGCTTCCAACTATATCCTCTTCCCTGTTGCTACTATTATTCATTTTTTAAGGCATCTACCGGGTTGGCCAGACCCGCTTTGATTGACTGATAACTTATGGTACCCATAGCTATTGCTACCGAGATCACTCCAGCCACCATAAAAATCCAGGGTTCCAAGGATATCCTGTAATAGAAGTCCTGTAGCCATTGCTTCATTAAATACCAGGCAATGGGTACTGCTACTATCAGTGCAATAGTGACCAGAGGCATAAATTCCTTGGTTATCAATCCCACTAGCTGAGCAAGATTGGCACCCAACACCTTTCTTATGCCTATTTCCTTGGTTTTCCGCTCTGCGGTAAAGGACACCAAACCGAATAGTCCCAGGCACGATATGAAAATCACTATGGCAGTAAAGTAGTTGGCCAGCTTGCCGATCAACATTTCACTTTTATAATCTCTTTCGAAATCATCGTCCAAAAAAGAATAGTCAAATGGATATTCCGGGGAGAACTTGTTGAAAACGTCTTTCAGGCCAGCCAGGGCATGGCTGGTTTCACCGGGCAATGTTTTAACCAGCAATTGTCCGGTATTTTCCGGCCACAATAGGATCACAAACGGATCAATTTTATCGTGCAAACTCCGGTAGTGAAAATCTTCTACTACACCGATAATCTCCCCTTTCCTTCCCCAAAAATCAAACTCTTTACCCAATGGATCTTCCAGGTTCATCATTTCAACTGCGGTTTCATTGAGTATATAATTGAGGGTGTCAGTACCGATGTCTCTGGAGAAATCCCGGCCTTCTTTTATTTTGAGCCCCATGGTGTTGACGAAATTGTGGCCGGTAAAAAGAAATTCAAATCCTAAACTCTCACCTTCCTGTCTGCCCTCCCAGATGGGATCTCTGGTATTGGCATAAACCCTAGATGGCCTGTCATTGGCATAGCTGACTTCAGCAATACCCGGCAAGGCCTTTATCTCATTAGCAAATGCTTCTTGTAAATTGAAGATTTTGGGACTGATGCTGAGAAATATCACGTTCTCCCGGTCCATGCCCAGGTTGGTGTTCTTGATATAGTGAATTTGATAATAGATCACCAAAGTGGCGATCACCAGTGCTGCTGACATTGTGAACTGAAATACCACTAATACTTTCCTGAATAAGACTTCACCTGAATTTTTGACCGCCTGCCCTTTTAAGGATCGTACCGGTTTAAAAGCCGATAAAAATAGTGCGGGATAACTGCCAGAAACAAAGCCTGTTATGGCTATGGTTATAAAAAGTGCTCCCAGGAAGTTTGGTGCTGCCAATGGCAGCGTCAGCGTTTTATCAGCTATCTGACTAAAGGCAGGAAGCAGCAGACCGGCTACCAAAAGGGCACCACCCGCGGACAACAATGCCAGTAACATGGCTTCCGTCATAAATTGTGCGATCAGGGATTTTCGGTGAGCACCGACTACTTTGCGCACCCCGATTTCTTTGGTTCGGATTCCCGCCCTGGCGGTGGCGAGGTTCATAAAATTGATACAGGCTATCAATAAAATAAACAGTCCAATAAAAGTGAACAACCTCACATAGGTAATCCTGCCCCCAGGAATGCGTCCCGGTTTCAAATTTCCATACAAGTATCTGTCGGTAAACGGTTGCAAAAACATCTTACTCTTCACCACCTCGTGATGTTCGGTAAAAAAGGGTTCGATCTTTTCATTAACCCTGGACAGGTTTGCTTCTGGTGTAAGCTGTACAATGCAATTGAAGGTACTGCTTCCCCAATTTTGAGCCCACTCATGGATAAGCAAAAACTTGCTGAATGGAATAACGTAGTCGAATTGCAGGGATGAACTGGCAGGAGTATCCTGCAGGATACCGGAAACTTTCGAATCAAAAGTATTGTACCCGTCACTCACGGTAACCACCTTCCCTAATGGATCTTCACCATTGAAATATCGCGCTGCAAACGACTCGCTTATTACGATCTGATTAGGGTCACTCAACACATCTCTAGTCGACCCCTGCAATAAATTAAATGACAGCAGGTCAAAGAATAATTCATCCGCCCAAATGCCATTTTCCATTCCTTTGTGACCATCTGAATACCTGAATGCCAGCGTTTGAGGGTTACTGATCCGGCAATAGTTTTCAATTTCAGGGATCTCCTCTTTTAATGCTGGTCCCATTGGCCCCGGAGTGTTATGACCATAGGTCAATACGCCCTGATTATTGGAGCTTTCCTGTATCACAGCATACAGTGTCGCCGCGTTTTGGTGAAACTGATCGACGCTGCGCTCATCCTTTACCCAAAGGAAAATAAGGATGGCTGTGGCCAGCCCAACCGTAAGTCCCCCGATGTTGATCAGGGTATAGAGTTTGTGCTTTCGGAAAACCCGGGAAGCGATTTTTAGATGGTTTTTAAGCATAGGGTAAAGGGTTTAGGGCATGGAGCCCCGATATATATCGGGGGAGCATAGGGCATAGGGCAAAGAGCCCCGATATATATCGGGGGAGTATAGGGCATAGGGCAAAGAGCATTGAGCATAGGGTATGGAACCTACTGGGTTGCGGGCTCACATGCGTTACTCTTCCTGTATGCTGTATGCTATACACTGTTGTTGCGATTATTCACTTCTCAGCGAATCTACCGGATTGGTTATAGCCGCCTTTCCTGTTTGATAGGCCACAGTAACCCATGCTATCAACAGAGTGATCACTCCTGCCAACAGGAAAACACCCAGTCCCAGGTTGGTCTGGTAAGCAAAATCAGCCAACCAGCCTTTCATAATAAACCAGGCAAAAGGCGAAGCCACTATCAAAGCCAGCACCACCAGCACGGTAAATTCCCTGGACAACAGAATAACTACATTGGAACTGCTGGCTCCCAACACCTTCCGGATGCCCACTTCTTTCTTTCTACGTTCTGCGGTAAATGAGGCCAGACCTACCAATCCCAGGCAGGCAATAGAGATCGCCAGAGTGGCAAACACACCGAATATTTTGGCCTGGCGGTCTTCACTGGCATACAGTTGCTCATAAGTTTCATCCACGAAAACATAATTAAAGGGCTCTTCCGGGTTAAACTCTTCCCATTTTTCCTGGATCACCCGAAGACTTTCCGCCGGATCACCAGGTGCGATGCGCACCACATAACTCCAGGCCATATAGGGGGCCACAAAATATACCGTGGGCACGATCTCTTTCTTCAGCGATTCGAAATGAAAGTCTTTTATGACCCCCACTACCTTGCCGTTTCTTTCCTCCCATTGGCCTGCCTGCCAATCAGTTAATTCCATACTTCCGAAGGTTTTGTTTATGGCCGACTCGTTGGTCCATCCCAATTCCTTGACCGCCGCTTCATTAAGTATAAAGGCACTGCTGGCATCTGAAGGAAAGTCCCTGGAAAAACTGCGACCGGACACGATTTCGAATCCCATGGTTTCGATAAAGTCAAAATCCGTCCATACGGTCTGCATACCACGGCGCTCTTCTTCCGGAACACCTTCCGGTCGGGTGGTTAAGGTGCTGCTCAGATTACCCGGTGGTACTCTGGAGGAAGCAGCGGCATTCACGATGTGGGTGCTGGTCAAAAGTTCGTCGTGAAACTGCTGATATCGCTCTCTTAGGGAAAGAGGGGTACCTGGTAGCTTTATCAGATGTTCCCTGTCAAATCCCAGGTTCAAATTGCGGCAATAATCAAGCTGCTTATAAACTGTGGTGGTAATAATTAGCAGTAAGATGGAAGCGGTAAATTGAAAAGTCACCAGCACCTTGCGCAAGCCCGCTCCTTTTAATCCAATTTTAAATTTTCCTGATAAAATGCTTACAGGCTTAAACCCTGAAATAAGCAAGGCTGGATAACTGCCAGCCACCAGACCCACAAACAGCGTTACCAGAATCAGGCCCACTAGCATGGGTGTATCACCAAATATATTCCAGGTGATATTGCGATCTGCCAGATCATTGAACTGACCCAGGAAAATTTGAGTCATTAAAACTGCCAACAATAAGCAGATTACCGCCAGCAAGGTGCTTTCACTCAAAAACTGTCCAATCAACTGGGAGCGTTCTGCACCAACAACCTTCCTCAAGCCTACTTCTTTGGCCCGTAAACTGGAACGGGCAGTGGCCAGATTGATGAAATTGATACAGGCTATTACCAGGATAAACAGGGCAATAAAAGAAAAAGCAATCACATAGGTACGGTCTCCTCCTGGTGCGAAATCAGGGAAGTCTGCCGAATCCAGATATAAGTCGCTCAAAGGGTGCATCGCTAAAACCGGTGAATAGTCCTTCCAGTCTTCCATCTTTACCCCCACAAATTCCGCCAGTCGCTCCCGGTAAGTTTCGGCAGTCATATTCTCGGGAACTTTCACAAAGGTGACCACATATCCCTCTCCCCAGTTCTCCAGCACCACCTTGGAGAAAGCCTGTTGCGCACAGTTCATGGAAACCAGGATATCGAATTGGAACTGGGACTGCTCAGGAATCTCTTGCAGGATTCCAGTGATATTGAAATCGAGATCGCGCATTCTGATAGTCTGGCCAATGGGGTTTCTATCACCAAAGTACTTCTGGGCTATTTTGGGGGTTACCACTACAGAGTAGGGGTCGTCCAGGGCATCTGCGGCATTACCTTCCAACAGGGGAAAAGTAAAAACATCAAACAGCTCGGGATCCACAAATGCCAGGTGCTCCTCAATATAGATCTTATCTTCAACCTCAACATATTCTCCTCCCCGGGGTGCTATCCGGACAATCTCGTCAAAATCATCAAAATCAACCTTTAGTTCATCCGCCAGCCGGTAAGGACCTATGGCGCTATTGATTTTTTCTCCGGTTTGAGGATTGGTAACCTTTAGATTTAACATGTAAATCCGATCCCTGTTTACGTGGAAGCGGTCATAGCTCAATTCCGACTTGACATACAGCATGATCAGGATCAGGCAAGTCATTCCTACCGCCAAACCAAGGATGTTAATGGCTGAGTGACCTTTATAGCGCCACAGGTTTCTTAATGCAGACTTTAAATAGTTTCTAAACATGGTAGTAATTAATTAGCAGAGGGCAGAGAGCATGGTGCATAGGGTGTGGGGCATAGGGTATAGAGGTTAGCGGTGATCATCTTGATTGTAGTGATCTTTGCATACTAGTTATCATACGACAAAGGATGTCAACTTCCAGTAATCTTCCGTCAACAATTTCCTTACTTACCAAGCCCCTGAGTTGAAGTACAAACAACATGTTCGCCACTTCAAAAGCAGATCTTCGCGACATATTCAAGAATCTGGAAAAGTCCCTGGTTGAGTTTGACCCGGATCCTTCCGCTATATTGTTGGATATACTCAAAGTAGCCCCACGCAGCTGCTCCGCAAACTTATACTGATGCCTTTCTTCAAGTTCATCAGCTAGGTTTAACATACAGTCTGTTAAGGCAATTGACTGTCGCCAGATTTCTAAATCCTGAAAGCGAAATTTTACCATTGTTATGGCTAAAATATTCAGGACGAATTTCAAATTCTGACGTTCCATTGCTTCTTTTACGATCAACCTTTACTCTATGCCCTATGCTCTATGCCCTATGCTCTATGCCCTTTGGCCTTCGCTCTTAAACGTGAAACTGCTCTGTTACATTTTCGGATACCACCTTTCCATCCAGCAATCGAATGATCCTGTGGGCATAATTGGCATCATAGGGAGAATGCGTCACCATGATAATGGTAGTACCCTCACGGTTCAATTCCGCCAGCAGGTTCATGACTTCATCACCATTGGCAGAATCCAGGTTACCCGTGGGCTCATCAGCCAGTATCAACTTTGGACCGGCCACAACCGCTCGTGCAATAGCTACCCGCTGTTGTTGTCCCCCGGATAACTGTTGTGGAAAATGATTGCGCCGGTTCATGATGTTCATGCGTTTCAACACCGTCTCCGTCATCTCTTTGCGCTGCTTGCCTGGAATCTTCAGGTACAGTAAAGGCAATTCTACATTTTCAAATACCGTGAGTTCATCGATCAGGTTAAAGCTTTGAAAAACGAACCCTATGGCCCCTTTGCGCAATTTGCTGCGCCTGCTTTCCGAATAGCCCGCCACTTCATGGTCTAAAAAATGATATTCACCCCCATTGGGGTTGTCCAGCAGCCCCAGGATATTAAGCAAAGTGGATTTGCCACATCCGGAAGGCCCCATGATGGCCACGAATTCACCTTCCTTAATGTTGATATTCACCGCATCCAGGGCAGTGGTTTCCACCTCTTCAGTGGTATAGACTTTATTTAGGTTTACTGTTCTTATCACGTTATTATTAGTTAGAGGTTAATTATATAGCAACAGCATACAGGGAACAGCATACAGGGAACAGGGAACAGCCATCGATTAACTAAGCCCCTGTATGCTAATCCCTGTTGCTCTTGCTGTATATCCGTATGCTTTACACTGTTGCTCATTACTTCAATACTAGTATTTCGTTATCTCCAAAATTCTCATAGCTGGAGGTTATCACTTTCTCTCCTGGTTGCAGGCCTTCCAGCACTTCATAATGCAGGCTATTCTTACGGCCCAGTTTAATGTCTCGTTTTACTGCCTGATCTTCATTCTCACCCAGCACAAACACCCAGTTTCCTCCGGTTGATTGGAAGAAGCCGCCGGTAGGCAACAACAATGCCTGACCCGGATTGCCCAGTTCTACCCGAATACGCAATGACTGTCCTCTCTTGATTCCTTCCGGGGTACCATCCTGAAATTCCATGTCCACCACAAAATTGCCATTGGTAATTGAGGGATATATTTTGGTCACTTCCAATTTATAGATCTTACCTGCCTGGCTCTCATAGGAAGCCACCTGCCCCACATTGATCCGGGGCAGATATAATTCATCCACTTCTACCTGTAGCTTGAAATCGTCCACAATATCAATTTGACCCATTCGCTCCCCCTGTCCTACTGCCTGACCTATTTCCAACTGCTCGGAGGCAAACTGGCCCTCTTTAGGTGCCCTGATCACCAGGTTGTCCAGTATTTTGCCTACCGCATCCAGACTTCTCCACATGCGGGCTTCCGAATCATTTAACTGTTTGAGCTGCACCGATTTAAGTTCAAGTTCCTGTTGATAGGCTGAAGCGACAATTTTACGTCTTTTGGTATTGTAATCGTACCGCTCTTTGGCTTCTTCGAATTCTTTTCTGGATATCACCTGTTCATCATACAGTTCCTTTTGACGATCGTATTCAGGCTTGGCCAATTGCAGCTGGTAGTCTACTTCCGCCAGTTCCTTCTCCAGGTTTTGGGTGTTCTGGTCCAACAACAAACGTGATGTACGCAGATTATTTATCTGTTCATAAAGCTGAGCCTCCCGGTTAAGTACTTCCAGTTGCAGGTCGGAATTGGTAAGCGTGATCAGCGCGTCACCACCATTTACCATGGTCCCGGTCTCGGTATTTAGTTCCTGCACAATTCCCCCCTCGATGGCATCGAGGTAATAGGTTTCTATTGGCTGAACAATACCCGTTTCCGGAATCCATTCCTGAAAATCACCCTGCTCAACCGTCATGATGGTGATTTTATCTACTTCAACATTAAGCTTTGATCGATGATCAGCAAAAATCAATGTATAGCATATAAACAAAGTGAGCAGCCCACCACCTGTCCAGGTCAGGATCTTGTTGGTTGTCCATTTCTTCTTCTTAATCTGCCGGTCCATTCCCATATCTATAATCTTTGTTACCGCCTTAAAGCCAACAAGCATGCCAAACTGATTATGCAGGTTTTTAGTTATTTGACGGCCGTGGGGACGTTCGCTTCCGTGCTATTTCGTACGGTAACGTACACAGCACTTGAGTTTTCGAGCCAATAAAGCCGGTTTCCCATCAGGAATAATATTTGCAAAAAAGAATATCAAAATGGATCTTGAATTATCTTGGGACTCGAAACCTCTAGTGTTCAAAAACTGAAGGAGCAGAGATCAAAACCTAGGATCAGAGATCCAAAATCAGATATCAGAGATCAAAGATCAACTATGAACCAATCCAGACAAGGTAAAATACTAGTGGTGGATGATGACCTGGACGTATTATCCGCTGCCAAATTATTTTTAAAGCGACATTTCGCTCAGGTAGATACTTTGGATCTCCCGGATTCGATCCCGGATCTATTAAGAGAAAACACCTATGACGTCATCTTGCTTGACATGAATTTCACCAAAGATGTCAGTAGTGGCAAAGAAGGTTTTTTCTGGTTAGATAAAATACTGGGCATCGACCCTTCGGCGGTTGTGGTAATGATTACTGCTTATGGCGACGTAGAATTGGCTGTCAGAGCGATTAAGGAAGGTGCTACCGACTTTACGGTAAAACCCTGGGAAAACAAAAAACTACAGGCTACCATTTTATCTGCTATGAAATTGCGGGCCTCCAGGCTGGAATATGAAAAGTTGCGCTCCTGGCAGCGACAGGTAAGTGCCGATATTGACAACAAATACCAGGATATGATTGGGCAAAGCGAACCCATGCTCAAACTTTACCGCACTATTCAGCAGGTGGCCACCACCGATGCCAATGTGTTGATTCTGGGCGAAAATGGTACCGGTAAAGAATTGATAGCCAGGGCCATTCATCGCAATTCCAGCCGTTCATCGGAAGTGTTTGTCAATGTGGATTTGGGGGCTCTTAGTGAGACCCTGTTTGAGAGCGAGTTATTCGGACACGTCAAAGGTGCCTTTACCGATGCCAAAGAAGATCGACCGGGCAGGTTTGAAATAGCTTCAGGTGGCACCATATTTCTGGATGAAATTGGCAACCTGTCCCTTCCCATGCAAGCCAAGTTGCTGACAGTTTTGCAAAACAAGGAAGTCACCAGGTTAGGGTCAAATAAAATTGTACCGGTAGATGTACGACAAATCTTTGCCACTAACATGAACCTGCATCAAATGGTGGCTAGCAATAAGTTCCGGCAGGACCTGCTGTATCGCATCAATACCATTGAAATCAATGTGCCACCCCTCCGGGAACGCATGGAAGACATTCCACTTTTAGCGGAGTATTTCCTGCAGCATTATGTGAAGAAATACCAGAAAAAAATCCGATCTCTAAGCGAATCCGCATTGAGGAGAATGCAAAAATATCATTGGCCAGGGAACGTCCGTGAACTTCAACATGTGATGGAACGGGCCGTTATCATGAACAAAGGGTTCACTTTAAATGCAGAAGATCTTTTTATAAACACCCGGCCATCAATTGAAACGGAATCATCCGAGAATTTGGTTATCACAAATTACAATCTGGAACATATTGAAAAGCTGGTAATTAATAAGATACTTAAAAAGTATCATGGCAGCGTGACCCGTGCCGCTAAAGAATTGGGTCTGACCCGGACGTCACTATACCGGAGAATGGAAAAATATGATCTTTAAAAATTTCAGGGTACAGGTAATTCTCAGGGCTCTGGTTTTAGCACTGGCCTTTGGTGGGTGCTTGTTCTTTTTTTCTAAAGGTCAGATTACCTATGCGTTTATTTCTTTAACGGTTGGAGTAATTGGCATCTATCAACTGACTCACTATGTAGAATCAACCCAGAGAAAACTCATTTTCTTCCTGGAGTCCATCGAGAACTCCGATTTCACGGTAAAGTTCAGCAGGGACAATAAACAGGGAAAAGAATTCAAACAACTCAACCAGGCATTTAACCAGGTATTAAATGCCTTCAGAGAAGTTAGGGCAGAGAAAGAAGCTCACCTGCAGTATCTGCACACCGTGGTACAATATGTTAGAATAGGCCTTATCTCATTTGATAGCCAGGGAAAGGTTGGGTTGATCAATAATGCAGCAGTGCGGCTTTTAAACATGGGGTACCTTCGCGATCTGTCAGAATTAAAAAAACAAGATGAAGAGTTATGGACTTTATTAACGGGCATCAATCCCGGAGAAAGTAAGTTGCTGTCCAGATCTAATGGTGAGGTTGATTCCCAGCTATCAGTTAGTGCTACTGAACTTCGATTAAGAGGCAAAATTTTCAGGTTGATATCCATTACCAATATTCAAACTGAGTTACAACAGAAAGAAGTAGAAGCCTGGCAGAATTTAGCTAAAATTCTCCGACACGAGATCATGAACTCCATTACCCCCATTGTTTCTCATGTGGAAACACTTAATGAAATGCTGGCAGATGAAATGTCCTGGACGGCTGACAAAAAATATCTCTCCCCCAGCACTACCGGTGACCTAACCGACGCCTTGCGCACCATTGAAAAACGGAGTAAAGGATTATTACATTTTGTAGATGCCTATCGCAGTTTCAGTGAGATCCCCACTCCTACTTTTGAAATGATTGGTGTCGCAGATCTTTTCGAAAGGCTAACCGGATTGTTTCAGGGAGAAATTAAAAATCAAAATATCCAGGTCAGTCATTCTATAGCTCCGGAAAATTTACAGGTTCAAGCCGACCAGGAGCTGATCGATACGGTACTTATTAATCTGTTTAAAAATGCCATGGAAGCGGTACAACAACAAACCCAGCCTGAGATCCAATTGAAAGCGCGGTTGAATGAACACTCCAGAACCATAATCGAACTGATAGATAACGGTGCGGGGATCATTCCGGAAGCTCAAAGCAAAATATTCGTTCCCTTTTATACCACCAAGGAAAAAGGTTCTGGTATTGGACTTAGTTTATCACGTCAAATCATGCAAATGCACCACGGAAACCTAACGGTTTTCTCGAAACCCGGGCACACTGTGTTCACGTTACACTTCTAATTCTTCCTTACTTATATTCTAAAAATACAATTGATACCGGCTGTTGTTACGGGTTTTGCCTAATTATCTCCTATTATGAACAAAAATCCATTCGGTCCTATACCCGTAGGGAATTCTGCTATCTTATTACCCTGGGCATCGTAGCGGAATCCGGTACCGGTAGATTGAAACGCGTTGGAATCACCCAGGTAAATATCATTGGATTCGGGGTTTACTCCAATTCCGTATAGCGCAAAAGCGTCTTCAATAAAAGGTGATACCTGTTGGGTAGTTAAATCAACAGAATACACCGTGGTCAATCCGGTAAATGAACCATTGGTACCTCCTAAAAAGTATATCATGTTTCCTGTACCGTTTATAGCCAGTCGCTCACTGTAACCCCGGTTTGTCAAACCGTCGATGGTCATACCCACACTAAAGTCACTTGGGTCGATCTCCACCAATGCGCCGCTGGTGCAGAGAACCCACACCATCCCCAGTCCGTCTACCACAAATTCACTGGGCCCTGGTTCTACGGTAATATCAAGTAAAGTGTTATTGACAGGGTTAAGTATCGCTACGGTATTGCTACCTTCCAGCGCAATGTAAATCCTTCCCTGATGTGCCAGTAAGCCTTGAGGCCGACTTTCCAACAACACAGAGTCATATACTTCATTGGTGGTAAGATCAACCAAAGCAATATAGGATTCCGGGTTTTCACCAAAAGCAGCAGATATATCTCCCCAGTTGGATACGTAGCCGAAATCATCGATGGCCGCAAAATCCACAGGATTATCAAGCCCTTCATTGATAACGTTTTCCTGCTCCAGTTCGGTATTCAGTACTACCACCTGATCCGGAGCATTGGTGACCATGTATATTTTCTCCTGGTGGGTTATAGCCTGCTGAATAGTAGCACTGGCCGGGTAAGCTGAAGGATCAGAAGAGCCCTCTTTTATATCATACAATCCTGCACTGCCATTGGCAGAAAGAAAATTACCTTCATTTAGTACTACTACCTGCTTTATTTCCAGGTCCGTTATGGTAACTTCTATTTCATTGCTGGCACTTGCTCCGATTTGATCCAGTACTGAAAATGTAAGGAGAGCCGTAGTGTTTTCCATGGTACCGGCTACAAATTCAAAATCAGCCCTGCCAGTAGTGGTATTCTCACCCTGCAAGCTTGTTCTGGTCAAAGTCCCCTCACCCTCACTTAATATTCCGGTTATCCCGTCAGCCGCCAGCAAACCCGGAACAGTAGCAGTAACTGTAATAAAAATGGTACTGTCGGGTTTTACAAATTCCGGAGCATCAACTTGCACCACCGGAATGGTAGGACCACCATCATCATCGTTGTTACTGCAGGAAAAAAAGATCAGCAAGCTGAAAAAAATCGCAAAGTAGTTTCTAATACTCATGTTCATCTAATTGTAGTTAATACTAATATTCACTTTATAGCCCCTACCAG
>JAUIKU010000084.1 GCA_030430675.1 Bacteroidia bacterium
GAAACTTATCGAAGAGCAGGGTAAATGCCCGGTAAAAGATATAGCCGAAAATCAAAAAGAGCGCAATACCCACATATTGCCAAATCCGTAAACCAAAATGGCTAATGTTGCCAATTCCCCTAGGTAGCAGATTCACCAAAAGGTCGGCACCAAAAGGGTAGATACGATCATGTGCCTGTTCAATCGCCGCAAAAGTACTGGGTGGATACTGCCATCTGTTGCCTATTTTCTTAAGAAATATATCCGGGTATTTAGGGTCCACCACATAAATAGCTTTACCACTTACGGAATCGATAAAACTGCTTTCTTGCGGTAGCAGATCTACTGGGATCAGTGTTCCTTCACCATCCCATATCTGTTTTAATTTTACCGCCAGATTTGCTGCTTTTCTTTCATCTATGGTCTCCTGACTGAATGCCTTACCTGCAGCTTTGGGATAGTAGCTATCCGGTTGCAGGTTATGTAAATGAGTGAGAACTGCATGATACGGTGATTCCAGGTTGAAGAAAACAGTATCCTGACCTAGAGCCGGGAAGCTAAAAGACAAAATTACTATCCCTAAAAAGACCCTAAAATGAGAGCAGTGCAAACCTGTTATCATATACGCTATAAATTTGGTGTTGTCTCTGATTCTCAAAATAAAGCATGGCGATTTCATGCGTGCTTTCAATGGGTGTGGCGTTTATTAATTCCCCATCCTGATCGTAAAAATAAGTGAAGTGCTGGACCGGGTCGGTCACCGCATAGATACTGTGATTATTGGCCAATAAATAGTATTGAACGGCAAGATTGGCAGTGCTTAAATAATCTTTTTCAAACATGACTTCTCCCCGGCGGTTGAGTATCCCCAACCGGTTGGCATTTTGTCTCTTAATAACAAAATGTCTTTTTAACGGATCCATACACAATTGAAAATAGGTGTCGGTAGTAGGCCGTAACAGTTGCTCTCTTTCTATCACCTTACCATTCAAATCAAATTTTACTATCAAACCGTTTCTGGTCACCGATGTAAACATGGTGTTGGAAAAATCTGTGCCCTGTTCAATAAAAAGTGGTCCTTCCACGGACCCTGATAACTCCACCGGGAATCCCGGATATGGGTTACCACGTCTATTCATAATATGGACCAAGCCATTTTCCTGGATGGCAATAATACAATCTTTACCTCTCACCCTGATATGCTGAGGGGCTTCTACCAACTGATCCTGTAAAACTTTGGGATTCCATCCATCCAGCAACTCTCCTTGTTTGTTATACATGAATAAATGACCACTCTCATCGCTGGCGATAAATCGGTACCGCTTGCTGTTATCATAGTCAATTAATGCCACGTTGCGAAGCATAATATTGGTGGGCACCGAGATGGGAAATCCTTCAATTGACTTCCCATTGCGGTCTATTATATGAATCTCTTTTTCTGTCGCCAGCAGGTATTGTAGTTTGTTATTTCCATAAAAATCAACCTGTGAGACATTCCCCCGGATCGACCCTATCAGGGAATCCTGCCAGAGAGTCCTGCCCTGGCTGCCGATAAGGTATAGCTGTCGCAAACTGTCCTGAAGCAATACTTCCTTACTGCCATTGTTGTGGTTGGTCACCACAAATGGTTTGGAAATAATTGGGGACCCTGTCAGCACTTGCTGACGGTTGTTAAACATCGGAACCATCTGCTGTTGCTGGTCAGGTTCATGGTAGGTAATTACCCCGCTGGTATAAAATTTATCTCCTATGTCACTGAATTGGAAAGACATCAGTTCGAAGTTTTGCAGGGTGCTGCTGTGAAGCTCCAAAAACTCCCGCCATTCAGGAGTCAGATTTCGCCTTATCATGTTCCATGCCCTGGGCAGGTTTACATAGTAGCTCAGGTTAGCCTCCTGAAGTGAACTATTGAGGAATTCCCCTCTGACGATGGACTTACCCCAGGTTTCTTCTGATTCAACTGCTCTTTCCAACTGTTTCAAACCGGTAATACTTGAAGAAATAACAATATACTCCCCAACCGGCATAAAAAAGCACTGATCAAATCCATGGAATAACCCTCCCCATACAATGGCAGGAAGCTGCGGCAAGTCTATCTGCGTGATTTGCTTGTTCCCGAAGGTCTCCGTGTACAATGGGCTGCCCGCCGCTTCAGCAGCTTTTTGTGCTACCATATCGAGCGTTTGCAAGCCCTGATCCCGGTCATTTACCCGCAAGTACACCAGTCTGTCTGGTGTCTCATCCTCTACCGCACCCATAATAGCTATCCCTATTTCTTCTTTTTGCAGCGCAACCAGTTCCGTGGGGTCCCAGTTCAGATCATCTTCCAGTTGATCCCAGGAATCCAGTTGTTTTGTTCGATGCCGCTCCCAATAGGATCTTAGTCTCTGGTGCCATTCCAGTGGATCGGCAAAGGTAAGATGATAAAGTATAGCTACATCATTGGGCAGAATTGACTCAAATCCCAGAGGTCCTCCCTGAAACCCACTAAGGTTCTCCAGGTAAGGATGCTCCTGCTGCTCCGTCAGGGTAAAACCATTAAGTAATACTCTTTGATGGTCGAGTTTGAAATCGAGAAAACTTGATTGCGCCAAACTACTCAGATTGGTGAATTCAGCAGATGCCTGCTCATCGATAAACGCCGAGATTAATTGTGGGACCTTATTGATATTTACATAAATGTTACCCTGATCATTATCCAGTTTGGCCACTTCGAAAATCCGGGGGTTGACCGAAGCAAAGCTGTTCTCCGATTGTCCGGAAATATTGCGAATAACATCCTCTACCAGGAAAGGGGTAAAACTGCCAATGAAAACATTGCGGTGAATCAGGTAACTGAAAACTTCTTCGTATTCCCGGTTTACCGCCTCATGGATAACAAGGTCCTGGTAGGTGCGCGACTGAAATTTGAAATCATCCCGGTTTTGATACCGATCTACCAGGGTGCTGATTATTTCCAAATCAGAGGGGCCTTTCAAGGGAATAAAAAACACATAATCCAATTCCTGCTTGGAAATCCGATGCACTGAGAATAAAAATGGCTTTGATTGCAGTAATTGATGTAATTTGCCTTTCCCTCCGGAAAGGCTGTCGAGCAACTCCACCTTGGTCCTTACATTGGCATAGTAGGGAATCTGTTCCAGGTTTTGCCAGATCACCTTTTCCTGAATTTCATTCCAGTCCTCAACTGATTGATTGCTCTCAAAAACCAGGATAGCTGACTCTGGCACCAAATCCCAAACCTCCAATTCCTGAGCGGGGCTCCAATATTTGTAGAAGAAATATCCCCCGACACACAACATCAAAAACAGGGATATAAAAAAAATGTGAGTACCCTTCAAAATACGTTCCCGTTAAACTACGATATGGCTCAAATTTAAAAATAAGTATTACAAAAACTCTAACTTAGCCCATAATCAAAACTTGGATCATTGACCGGTACCGATTTTTTACTAGATACACTGGACGGCAAGCAACTTTACGGTATGTCATGGACACCCCCGGATCCACTGGCAGTAGTTTGCCTCATTCACGGAATCGGGGAACATATAGGAAGATACCAACACCTTGCCCACCACTTCAATGAATCGGGAATCGCATTATACGGCATTGACCTAAGAGGACATGGGCATAGTCCCGGGAAAAAGGGACACGCCCGCAGTATTGACTTGTGGAACGATGTGGAATCACTGATGAAGTACGCACGATTGCAACACCTGGATAGTCCGTTATTTCTTTACGGGCACAGCTGGGGTGGTAATATTGTGAGCAATTTTTTGTTGAGGAGAAATTCCAGTGAAATCAGGGGAGCCGTGCTAAGTTCTCCCTGGCTGCGGTTAAGTTTCGAACCTACTAAATTTCAATTGCTGCTGGGAAAATGGATGTCCAAAGTCCATCCGTCATTCACACAATCGAATAATTTACTCCCGGAATATCTATCGCGAGACCCCTCAGTTGGTGAAGCATACCTCAATGACACATTGGTACATACCAGAATTTCAGCCGGTTTGTTTACCGAAGCGGTAGCCAACGGTGTCTATGCACTGGACCATGCTCATCAGCTTTCAGTGCCACTATTAATTATGCATGGTACCGATGATAGCATTACCTCATACCAGGCCAGCGAGGAGTTTGCCAATGCCGCTCCCATAAGTACCGACCTAAAACTATGGCCCGACATGAGACATGAAACGCACAATGAATACAACCGGGAAGAAGTTCTTGATTTTGTCAGCCAGTGGATGGTACGGACTGCTGTTTAACTCATATTATCGAGGACCTCCATAACATCTTTCACGTGTCCCCGGCTTACCTCCAGTAGTGCCTTCTCCTCCTGATTGAGGTCCAACTCAATAAATTTCTCTATCCCATTCTTTCCCAGGACTACCGGTACACCCAGGTAAGTATTTTCTATTCCATATTCTCCCTGCAATTGGGCACAAACCGGGAAAATACGTTTTTGATCCCGAACTATGGCTTCCACCATTTGTGCTGCAGCCGATCCCGGTGCATACCAGGCGGAAGTTCCCATTAGTTGCACCAGTTCCCCTCCACCTTTTTTGGTCCTTTCGATAATGGCTTCCAACTTATCTTCTTCAATCAATTCCGTTACCGGTATGCCCGCAACAGTGGTATATCTGGGTAGCGGTACCATGGTATCTCCATGCCCTCCCATTAACACCGCCTGGATGTCTTTAGGGCTCACATTCAAAGCCTCGGCTAAAAATGAGCGGTAACGGGCAGTATCCAGGATCCCGGCCATACCCATCACTCTGGTGCGATCATGTGCGGAAGTTAGATGGGCCTGGTAAGTCATCACATCCAGTGGGTTCGAAACCACAATAATAATGGCATCCGGGGAATGAGACACTACGTTTTCGGTGACAGTTTTTACGATACCGGCATTGGTAGAGATGAGATCATCTCTGGACATCCCCGGTTTTCTGGGAAGGCCGGAAGTTATTACTACTACACTGGACCCCGCAGTTTTGGAATAGTCATTCGTTGCCCCAACGGTACGGGTATCGTACAGGTTTATCGGTGATTTTTCCCAGATGTCCAGCGCTTTTCCTTCTGCCAACCCTTCTTTTATGTCAACCAGGACTACTTCATTGGCAATTTCGCGATACGCCAGCACGTCCGCACATGTTGCACCAACATTACCGGCTCCAACCACTGTTACTTTCATTGTATTTTAGTTTGAGTTTTGAGATAAATTTAGGGAGCGCTAAGATACAATCTGATGTCTTGTCATACAAGGTAATCCTGAAATGTCCGGGCATTTCTAATTCTCACACCTGTTTATCAGTGGCAGCTCCCCTGAGCTTTGAAATCACCCCTCTGGTATTTGACGCTTAACTGATACTTCCGCGCTGGGGATGTCAACCGATATCTCCAGTACTTTGCGGGTTTTATCGGTAATCTTATAGCGGTCATCCACACGGTGACCGACCACCCACACGATCTCACCTTTGGAAACCAGCACCCTTACCTCATTTTTGTAGTTATAAGGGACTTTGCAGTCGATGAGGAAATCACTGATCTTCTTTGCCCCACCCATCCCCAATGGATAAAACCGGTCACCTGCAGACCAATTTCTAACGGTTAGGGGAAAGTGTATCCGGTCCAGGTCAAAAGCTCCCAACCAGGGGTCTGATCGGATATCGTAGTCAGACCTGGGGTGAATTGCCAGCTGCCATCGCTGAGCACCAATTTTTACCTGGTCCAAACCGATGCTTTCAATCACCGTCGGGGCTTCCCTGGCAGGTAAGGGTGAAATAATTATTTCCTGTCTATCGACATTGAGTACATGGGTGGGTGAGTTAAAAACCGAGCCGGTATTTTCCAGTGCCTGGTGGATTAGTGCACGGCACTGCTCCAGGTTAAACCCGTAGTCTCTTAACAGATCCGCCAGAATCGCCGGTTCAAATTCATAAAGCTTTGATTTTAAAATCCTGATATGTTGCTGATGCTTAACACATAATTCATTTCTCGTTTCTTCCAGGGATTTATAATAACGAGCTTCCACTGATCTGATGATCTCAACGGTATTCCTGGTGGTAGTTTCCAAATTGGGATTGATCTCTTTCAGTAAAGGCACCACCTGGTTTCTGATCAGGTTGCGTTGATAATAGTCGCTGCTGTTTGATTGGTCCTCTCGCCACCGCAGTCCTTGACTGTTAGCATACCAGATGACCTGCTCCTTGGTAACCGACAGCAACGGCCGTATCAATTTCCCCCGCTTGGGAAGAATGCCGTGAAATCCCGCAATACCTGCCCCTCTGGTGAAGTTTAACAGAATGGTTTCCAACACATCGTTGAGATGATGGGCTGTGGCTATCAGTTGATAGTTGTGGGCAACCCTTATCTGCTCAAACCACTGGTACCGCAATTCCCGGGCGGCCATTTGTGTGGACATGCCCTGGTTTTTGGCATACTCAGCTGTTTCAAACCGGGTGACGTGATATGGCACCCTCAATTTACCGGCAAGGCGTTCTACCAGCTGCTCATCTTCATCTGAGGCGTCTCCCCTCAGTTGAAAGTTCACATGTGCTATATTTATTGAGTAACCCAATTCGTTCAATACACAGGATAAAACCACGGAATCAACACCGGCACTCACCGCTACCAGCACCTGGTCATTGGGTTGGAGCAGCTGCTCGGTTTCGATAAACCGTTTAACCTCAGGAATAAGCATGTTCTTCATTTTCTGCGCTAGTGCGAATAATATTATAAATTTGCCCTGTGTTTCATACTGATTCAAAGTTATCAATTTATTGGCTTTCCCTTGGGTTGTTGGCTGTCTCCCTGTGCAGTGTAAAACTTACTGCCCAGCAGGTTGAGAGAATAAAGCTGGAACGGGCCGACTATCTTGAGAATGGCCTGGAAGACGGGCTGAGATTTGACAAGGTGATTGGGAATGTCTTGTTTTCCCAAAAAGACACCAGGATCTATGGGGATTCCGCATTTTTCTATAAAAATCAGAACCTGGTGAAAATATTTGGCCGGGTCAGGGTACTGGAGGGAGACTCTATCACTATAACCGGGGGGCAATTGGTTTATCAGGGAAATGAAAAACTGGCCCAGATGCGGGAAAATGTGGTTTACCGTGACCCTTCGATGACCTTAACCACCGATTTCCTGGACTATGATATGGAAAAACGTCTGGCCTACTATTACCAGGATGGACGCCTGGTAACGGAAAGCAATACCCTGACCAGCAAAAAAGGCTATTACGACACGGAGGCGAGATACGCCTCCTTCAAAGACAGTGTAATACTGAGGAATCCGGACTACCTGGTAGAAGCCGATACTTTTCAGTTTAACACCATTACCGAAGTGGCCTATTTTTTGGGGCCTACGGTTATCACCGCTAAAGACGGCACCGTCTTGAACGCCGGAGATGGCGGGCAATATCGCACCAGGGAAGATATAGCAAATTTCTCCGGGTCCGCCATTGAAACCCCAAAAAACCTCCTGTATGGCGATGAGTTGTTCGGTGATAAGAATGAGGAGTTTTACACCGCCAACAGCAATGTCAGCCTGGTAAGTAAAGAACAAAATGTTATTATAAACGGTGATCACGGAAAGTACTGGAAGAATCAGGGCCTTATCAAGATCTATGGCAATACCCTGATGAAAAAGGTATTTCCCGAGGATACCCTATTCCTCACCGCGGACACCCTGGTTTACCTGGAAGACTCCATACCGGACAGGGACAAACTGTTGGCCTTTTACAACGTGAAGTTTTTCAAACCCAACCTCCAGGGAAAAGCCGATTCTCTCAGCTATTTAACTTCCGATTCTTTGATATACATGTACCGGGATCCCCTGTTGTGGAGCGACAGCAGCCAGATGGAAGCCGACACTATCTCCATAACCATTTCAAATGGCGGAGTTGACCGTATGCATTTGGACTCAAAGGCTTTTGTCACTTCACGTACCATGGATCAGTATTACAATCAGGTGAAAGGCAGGCACATGGTGGCCCGGTTTAAGGAAAACAAACTGCATCAGGTCGATGTGAATGGCAATGGGGAAAGCATTTATTTTGAACTGCAGGAAGAGGACTCGCTGGTGATGGGCATGAATAAAGTGTTGTGCAGTGATATGAGATTGAGGTTTAAAGAACAGAAGATTAGTGATATAACGTTTTATGCTCCCGATGGGGCATTTATTCCATTTCACGAGATCAAACAGGATGAGACCAAATTATCGGGATTTTCCTGGCGAGATACCGAGAGGCCTACCCGCTTTGTGGTACTGGGCACCAAAGAATGGCCGCAACCACCGGTCAGATCCGAACCAGCACCCTCCTCCGTCAAGCCGGTAGAAGCAGACGTGGGAAAGCCCTCAGCCAAGGATCTTGAAAAACTGTCGAACTGATCAGAAAAACTGGCTGAAAAGTCATTACCAAACAATTGGCCATACTATGCTTTCCAGTTCCAGATCAACAGTTCCCATCCTACGCCTTGCTCTACTCGACGCTCCAGTACTTCGAACCCCAGGTGCAGATGTGCCTGCAGTGATCGCTCATTTTCCTGGGCTACCTCGGTAATCAGGCAATCAAACGTCCCGTTCAACTGCTCCCGGTAAAAGTTGTACATACCCCTGAATATACCTTGGCCTCTATAGGGTTTATCAATACAGATTTGACCCATTACCAGATAGGTTTTCTGGTCCAGCAACTGATCGGTGAGCTCAAACAACTGATCCAATACTGGCACCTCAGCCCGCATTTCAGGCACCATGGCCAGGGCATACCCTATCACTTCGGCACCCCGCTTGGCCAGAATATGCGGGCAGTATTCCTGCATTTTTCTAAGCAGTTCCAGGTTATGTACTACCGTCACAAACCCTTCGGATCCATACACCGTGGCAGGCAGCGCGGGTTTTATATTTCTTTGCTGGATCTCCAGGATTTTTTGTAGCTCCCGGTCGTTTTCTGATCTGGAGTAATTTATGGTTCGCAGGCTCATTCCGGGTAAAAATAAATTTTTATTTGGTTTATTTATACCTCGGTTTAACCTCTCACTTAATTTACGGATATCATCAAACCAGGTGCGATTCCTGATATTGTTAATAGTTGTTAAAGAAAGCAGTTCAATTGATAATTCCACATAACACCTTTATATTTGCACCCCGATGAGAGTTTTTATAGGTACGCGGCTGTTTATCACCTTTGTTTCTCTTTCAATTCTACTTGGTTGCAGTGAATTCCGGAAACTGCAGAAAAGTACCGATTGGAGGGAGAAGTACGATGCGGCGGTAAAATATTACGAAAGGGGAGACAGGGGAGACTACGTGAAAGCAAGTATGCTACTGGAGGAAATACTGCCTATAATCCGGGGGATGCCAGAGGCGGAGCAGGCCAATTTTTATTATGCCTATTGCCACTTTCATCAAGGTTTATATGTAGAAAGCGCCTTTTATTTTAAAACGTTTTACGATACATACTCCAGAAGTGAGTATGCAATGGAGAGCATGTATATGCACGCCTATTCTCTATTCCTTGACTCCCCGGTAGAGGAATTGGACCAGTCAAGTTCGGCAGAAGCCATCTCGGCCATGCAGCAATTTCTAAACATGTACCCCGATACGCAATACACCGGCCAGGCCACTGCCACCATCAATGAACTCCAGCGAAAACTTGAATCCAAAGCCTACAACAACGCACTGCTCTATAAGAAATTATCGCAACACAACTCGGCGGTCATCGCCTTCGAAAATTTCAGTGAAGACTTCCCGGACAGCCAATACAACGAGGAGGTCAACTTTCTCAAGCTGCAATCACAGCATATGTATGCCAGGAAATCAATACCATCCAAACAGAAGGAGCGTTACGAGAAAGCAATAGAAATCTATGATTATTTCATTCAGAACTATCCAGATAGTAAATTTGCAAAAGAAGCGACGCGAATCAGCGTGGATTGCAGAAAATGGATGAATAATTTTCAATCCGCAAATAAAGTATTAGAATCAAATAACAACTGATATGTCAAAAGCATCAATAATCACCCGTGATGTTGAAAAAATTGCCCAGCCAACCGGTAATATTTACCAATCGGTAGCGATAGTCTCTAAACGTGCCCGGCAACTGTCTACCAAGGTAAGGGAAGAGTTGAGCAGTAAACTGGCTGAATTTGCATCCACTGTGGACAATCTGGAAGAAGTGTTTGAGAACAGGGAGCAAATAGAGATTTCGAAATTTTACGAAAGAATGCCCAAGCCTACCGCGGTAGCAACCGAAGAATTTCTCAATGGTGAAATAAGATATCGCGTGCCTGAAGAAGAGCAAGAGGAAACTCTCGACTAGATCCTCTGTTCATGCTTGGTGGCAAAAAGATCCTGCTGGGAGTATGTGGCAGTATTGCTGCTTATAAATCTGCTTCCCTGGTGCGACTGCTAGTAAAAGCAGGAGCAGAAGTACAGGTTGTGATGACCCCAGCAGCCACTGAGTTTATTACTCCCCTAACCCTTTCCACTGTTTCCAAACGCGCTGTATATCTCCATTTTACAGAGGAAGAAGGAGAATTATGGAATAACCATGTAGAATTGGGGCTGTGGGCCGATTTGATGGTCATTGCCCCTGCCAGTGCCAATACCGTGGCTAAATGCAGCCAGGGTATTTGTGACAACCTGTTAACTGCCGTATACCTATCGGCACGATGCCCGGTCTTTTGGGCTCCCGCCATGGATCTGGATATGTACCAGCACCCCAGCACTAGGGAAAACATTCAACGACTGAAAGAATACGGCAATAAGCTGATCGACGCCCGTTATGGAGAACTGGCCAGTGGTCTGGTTGGTACCGGCAGGATGGCAGAACCGGAGGAAATCCTTCAGGTTTTGCAGCAATACTTTAGCGCCGATAAACCGCTGGCCGGAGTATCTGCCATGGTAACCGCAGGACCTACCTACGAGTCGATTGACCCGGTTCGATATATCGGCAATCACAGCAGTGGCAAGATGGGTTTTGCCCTGGCCCGGCAACTTTCCGATCTGGGGGCGAAGGTAACCCTGATCTGCGGACCTACCTCACTGACACCGGAAAACCCGGACATTCACCTGATCAGTATCACCGATGCCGAGCAAATGTACCAGGAAGTGGCAAAGGCCTACCCGGAAAGTAAATTAGCTATCTTCGCCGCGGCGGTAGCCGACTATACACCCCGGGAAAAGTCCCGCAAGAAGATCAAGAAAGATGCCGGGGAGACCCAAATTGCCCTGAAAGCAACCAAAGATATTGCACTGGAGATGGGCAAGCTTAAACAACCAGGACAGATCAATGTGGGATTTGCCCTGGAAACTGATAATGAAGAAACCAATGCCCGACAGAAGTTGGAAAAAAAGAACCTGGATTTCATCGTTTTGAACTCATTGAATGATGATGGATCGGGGTTTGCACATGACACCAATCGCATAACCATCATTGACAGGAACAATAACCTGACAAAGTTTGAGTTAAAATCTAAAAAGGATGTAGCCCATGACATTGTCAACCACATTCTCGAACATTACCAGGTTTAGCATTTTACCTTTGTTTTTGATGCTGGTGACTAATCTATCGGTCCTGGCACAGGAACTCAACTGCAATGTTGTGGTAAATGTGGGACCTCAGGTTGAAACCACCGAGAGAAGGGTGTTTGCTGATATGGAATCGGCCTTCAGCCAGTTTATGAATGGCCGTCGCTGGAGCAACGATGTGTTTACCAGTGCCGAAAAGATCAATTGTAATATGATCATCACCATCGAAAGCAGGCCTCAGGTGGGCAATTTTACCGCGTCAGTACAGATACAGTCATCCAGACCCGTTTATAATACCAATTACGAATCACTCATTTTTAACTTTGCGGACCGCGAGTGGCAGTTTGAATATACCGAGTCCCAACCCCTGGAGTTCAATGACAACAGCTACACCAGTAACATTACCTCAATGCTGGCTTTCTACGCTTATGTTATCATAGGCCTGGACTATGACACCTTCGAAAAAATGGGTGGCTCCCCGTATTTTACCAAGGCCCAGGTAACGGTCGACAATACCCAGCAAGCCAATCGGCCGGGATGGTCCCAGTTTGAGGGAAATTTCCGGAATCGCTACTGGCTGTCGGAAAACCTCAACAGTCAGCAACTGGTGGGGGTACGGGAGGCGATATATAACTACCACCGGCTGGCACTGGACAAATTCAACGAAAACCCCGATGAGTCGAGGCAAATGGTGCTACAAGTACTAAAAGACCTGCAACAAGCTGCTCGCAGGAAACCAAACTCTATACTGATCATTGCTTTTTTCGATGCAAAAAACGACGAACTGACCAGCATGTTTTCCCAGGGCAACATACAGGTGAGAAGAGAAGCTTATGAAATTGTCAAGGAACTCGATCCCAGTAACACCGCCAAATACGAGGCCATCATTAGTAATTAATTCCCCTTCTGGTTATAGACTTTTCTGGTTAACTTAGGCACATGCTCAGCAGTCTGCTTATAAAAAATTACGCCCTGATTCGCCACCTGGAAATGCAACCATCTCCGGGATTAAATGTGATCACCGGAGAGACCGGCGCTGGTAAATCCATTATGCTGGGGGCGATTGGATTGTTGATGGGTAAAAGAGCGGATTCAAAAATCCTCTTACAAAAAGGTCAAAAATGTGTGGTTGAAGGCAGCTTCCAGATCGAGAAATATGAGCTGACAGCCCTATTTGAAGCCAATGATTGGGAATACGATACACAAACCACTGTACGCAGAGAGATTAGTGGATCCGGCAAGTCAAGGGCTTTCATTAATGACTCTCCGGTTAACCTGGATGCCCTCAGAACCCTGGGCGAACACTTGCTGGATATCCATTCGCAAAATGATACCAATAACCTTAGTACCCAACAGTTTCAGTTGATGGTGCTGGACCTTTACGGTGGCAATCAAAAGCTACTGAAAGAGTATCAGCAGGTTTATGTAAAGTGGTTGGATCTCAAAAGAAAGCACCAGCAAACAGTGGACCAGGCAATTCAGCAACAAAACGAGGCAGATTATAAAAAATTCCTGCTGGATGAACTTGAATCGGCCCAATTGGACCAGGTTGATCAGGAACAACTGGAACAGTCTCTGCAGATAATGGAGAATGCCGAGGAAATAAAGACTCAGTTGATGGGTTGTGCCCAAATACTGGAAGAGGGTGAATTAAGTGTAAGCCAGCAACTTTCTTCCGCCATCCAAATGCTTAATAAAATTCAGCAATTTGATCCTCTTTACCAATCACTAAAAGAGCGGCTTGAAAGTACCCGGATAGAGTTGAAAGATGTTTATCAGGAATTCCAGGAGTTGGATCAGCAAGTGGAACATCAACCTGCCGCCATTGAAGAGATACAAGCCAAACTTGATACACTTTACCGGTTGCAACGGAAGCACGGGGCAGACAATGTTTCTCAATTGATCGACCTTCGGGATAGATTAGCTGAAGAATCTCTTGAACTGATGCAGCTGGACCAACTGGTAAGCCAGTTGGAACATCAAATTCAGCAATTGGAAAAGGAGTTACAGGTACTGGGACAGGAATTACGAGAGCAAAGGGAAGCGGTTTTCCCGGAATTTAAAGAGCGTATGGAATACCTCTTGGGCAAGTTGGGAATTGCAGAAGGGAAGCTGGATATGAACAGGGAAGCGCTCACTACTCCCGGTGCCAATGGAATAGATAACATTGAGTGGCTATTCAGTGCTAACAAGGGAGTGCAACCCCAGCCAATTGGCAAAGTGGCTTCCGGGGGAGAGTTTTCCAGGTTGATGTTTTGTGTCAAGTACCTGATAGCAGATAAAACCTGCCTGCCTACCATTCTTTTCGATGAGATCGATACCGGGATCTCCGGTGAAGTGGCCTTGCAGATGATCAATATGATGCATCAGATGTCGGTCAGTCACCAGGTACTTACCATCAGCCACCTGCCTCAATTCGCGGCTAAAGGAGATCATCATTATACAGTGTATAAGGAAAGCGATGATAATACCACCAGCAGCAGTATAAGAAGGCTTACCGGTGAAGAACGGGTGGAAGTGATCGCCAAAATGCTGGCAGGCAACCGACCATCGGAGGTGGCTTATGCCAGTGCCAGAGAGCTTATGGAATATTGAACGCTGAATGTGGAATGATGAACGTCGAAGTTGGAATGTAGATTCGACATTCGACATTCAACATTCGACATTCGGCGTTCCATAGGAGTTTACTATATTGGATAAAATTTTGATTTAACATGGCTTATAATTTACTAAAAGGAAAAAAAGGTATCATTTTCGGTGCTCTGGATGAAAGATCTATCGCCTGGAAGGTGGCGTTAAAAGCACATGAAGAGGGAGCGACCTTTACTCTCACCAATGCGCCTATCGCCCTGAGGATGGGACAAATCAATAGTCTGGCAGAGACCTGTGGTGCGGAGGTTATACCTGCAGATGCCACCTCGCTGGAAGATTTGGAGTCCCTGTTTTCCAGGAGTATGGAAGTGCTTGGTGGAAAGCTTGATTTTGTACTTCACTCTATCGGAATGAGTCCGAATGTGCGCAAGAACAAACCGTATACCGATTTGAATTATGACTGGTTTCAAAAAACCCTGGATATATCGGGACTGTCTTTTCACAAAGTGTTACAAACTGCCGATAAGACAGATGCCATGAACGAATGGGGCTCCATCCTGGCGCTGAGCTATATCGCAGCCCAACGCACCTTTCCCGATTACTCGGATATGGCCCAGGCCAAATCGTTGTTGGAGTCTATAGCCAGGAGCTATGGGTACTTCTTTGCCAAGAAGAATAAGGTCAGAGTCAACACTATCTCTCAGTCACCGACCATGACTACTGCAGGCAGCGGGGTTGGAGGTTTTGATGTTTTCTTTGATTACGCGGACAAAATGTCTCCCCTGGGCAACGCCACTGCGGAAGAATGTGCGGACTATGTGGTAATGATGTTTTCTGATTTCACCCGAAAAGTAACCATGCAGAACCTGATGCATGATGGCGGCTTTTCCAGTTCCGGAATCACAGCGGACCTGATACAAGAGCTGAATCGCTAAACCGTATGATCCTATTTCCCCATGCCAAGATAAACTTGGGGCTACAGGTTGTTGAAAAAAGGCAGGACGGTTTTCACAATATCATTAGCTGCCTCTATCCTATCGGCTGGTGTGATGTTCTGGAGATCATTGAAAAGCCGGAGTTTAGCTTCCGGAGTACAGGTCTGGACATCCCGGGAACCGGTCAGGAAAACCTTTGCACCAGGGCCTATCAGCTGATCAAGGAAGAATTTGACATACCACCGGTATATATCCATTTACACAAAATAATACCAATCGGCGCCGGACTGGGTGGCGGCTCTTCAGATGCTGCCTTTACCTTAAAGGGCCTTAATCAACTTTTCGGTTTATCCATTCCAAATCAGGAACTGAAAAGGCTGGCGGCAGAACTGGGAAGTGATTGTGCCTTTTTTATTGATGGTAATCCCACTCTGGCCACCGGAACTGGTGATCAGTTTCAACCTATTCAAATCAATATGCCCAAAGGGTACCTGGTAGTGGTTACACCGCCGGTTCATGTGGATACCGGTATGGCGTACCAGAGGCTTAATCCCAAGCCATCCGACATCGACTTGAAGAAATCGTTGGGACTTTCACCGGACCAATGGCAGTCCCGGATAATCAATGACTTTGAGGTCCCGGTTTCTGATCACGAACCGGCAATAGCCCGTGTCAAAGGAACCTTAATGTCAAAAGGGGCTCTTTTTACCAGCCTCAGTGGATCTGGTTCGTCAGTTTATGGGATTTTCAAAGATGAAAAACCCTGGCGAAGCTGGTTTGAAACAACCTATAGGGTGTGGGAGCAAAAAATAGGGAGTGACCATCAATCATACCAGTTATGAATACTACCAGTAACCTAGCCCTGTAGCCAGATGGGAACTTTATTTATCATCGGAATTGTACAGGCATTCTTTATTCTAATTCTGCTGCTAAATAAAAAGGGCAAAAGCCGGTCAGATAAAATTCTGGCTTTGTGGATGTTCGTGCTTGGGATTCACCTGATTTTATATTACCTGGTATTTAAAGACTATCACAAGAATTTTCCATTAGTACTGGGCATAATGGCGCCGCTCCCCCTGGTACATGGTCCGTTTTTGTTATTTTATATCAACTCCCTGATCAGCCCACACCCTGTATATAACAAGCTTCAGTTGTTGCACCTTTTGCCGGCAATTAGCTACTATTTTTGCCTTTTACCCATATTCTTGTTGCCTTTGGCGGGTCAGCAAGCATTTGTTTTTGAACAATTACCGGTAGATCCGCCGCTTTATGTGATGATATTTGATGCATTAATTGATGTTTCGGGAATTACTTATGTTATCTGGTCACTTTTACAACTCAGGAGACATCGGGAAAACATTGGAGATAATTTTTCATATACCGACAGGATCAATTTAATATGGCTTAGAAATATAATTTTAGGAATGGCCATTATTTGGCTAACGGTGTTAATTGGAAATTTCATGAATGAATCTACCTCCTCCAGTCTGGTGTTTTGTTCGGTGGTGTTGTTCATTTTTTTAACAGGATATTATGGAATTAGACAGGGAATTATCTTCACCGATCAATTCGATTTCCCTGAACCACCAGAGCCCGAGCCAAGCAAAACCAAATACCAACGTTCCGGTCTTTCGAAAGAACAGACTCAAAAGTATTTGCAGCAATTGCTGGATTACATGAAAAATGAAAAGCCACACCTGGACAGCAAACTCAATTTACCCCGGTTAGCCGGTCAATTGGAAATTAATCCCAATTACGTATCTCAAATTATTAATGATCAATTACAGCAGAATTTCTATGATTTTGTCAATCAATACCGGGTGGAGGAATTCAAAGATCGATTGCACAATAAAACATCTGGGCGGTACACGTTGCTGGCTCATGCCCGTGCCAGCGGATTTAGTTCAAAATCTTCCTTCAACGAAGCCTTTAAAAAACTCACCGGCCAAACTCCCTCAGCATACAACAAGAGCCTCAGGTCAACTATTTAATCCCATCCAGCTATAAATTCTAAGTTTATTATGTCCGGGATTATAATCCTGGACGATTCCTGCCCTGTTAATTCGTTTGTTTGTACAGAAACAAAAATATATAAATGTTATGAAAGCAATTGAAAAATTAATGCAAGCAGGTGCAATAGTGATCGTGTCTCTAATTTCTTCACCTGATGTGGCGCTGGCCTGGAACCCTTTACTGGAAGAGGAGGTTCAGCAGACCATCCAAACCTTTAAAGAGAAGGATTCCAAATTTGAAGCCTACTTTGAGGAGGCCTATGCTTATGCCGTATTTCCTTCAGTGGGTAAAGGTGGCATTGTAGTGGGAGGCGCTCATGGCAAAGGACTGGTATTCGTAAATGGGCATTCTATTGGCAAAGTAAAGATCAGTCAGGTTACCCTGGGAGTTCAATGGGGTGGACAAGCCTACCGCGAAGTTATTTTCTTTAATGACAAAAGTTCTCTGGATGCATTTCTGGAAGGAAACCTGGAGGTGTCCGGGCAGGCATCGGCGGTAGCGGCAACCAAAGGTGCCTCAGCGGATATGCCTTATAAATCCGGCACAGCCGTGTTTACACAAGCCATCGGTGGTTTAATGTATGAAGCTTCCATGGGAGGCCAAAAATTCAAATTTTTCCCAAATGACGAATACTCTCTGAGCGAGCCTAACTAGCCGAAATGGTCATGTCAGCTCAGCAGAATATGCTGTCCTAAACGCCGGGATGATAATTCCGGCGTTTGCTATTTTAAGAACGCCTGTTTTGGTAGCCATTTGTCGATAAAAGGATAGGCCAAAACCGCCAACAGAATAACCCCGGTTCCCCAGTAGAACCCGGCGGTCATTTTCTCACTTTCACCGAAAATAATTATTGCCAGAATAATCCCATAAACCGGTTCCAGGTTAACGGTAAGGTTGATGGCAAAGGCTGAAATGCGTTTCATCAACTCCACTGAAATGGAATAGGCATACACGGTACAGACCAGTGCCAGGATCAGCAGGTAAACCCAATCCATTGCCTGTGGCCACAATTGCAGTCCCTCTTCCATGGTATGGCCATACCAGGGAAAAATTACCACAATACTGATGCAGGCTCCGATCATCTCATAAAACGTTATGGCAAAATGATCGTAGTCGTGGGTCCATTTTCCGTTCATTACGGTAAACAGAGCACCTAAAAATGCCGAAATCACCCCAAGAATCAGACCCCAGGCCATATTGACCTCAAATCTAAAAATCAGGTAAAGCCCGAAAATGATCACCAGTCCCAGAAAAATTTCGTACCACTGAAACTTCTTCTTGAGGATCAGCGGTTCCAGTATGCTTGTCCACAGGGCAATAGTGGCAAAACCCGCCAGGCTTACCGATACGTTGGACACTCTCGCTGACAGGAAAAAGGTAATCCAGTGAGCACCTATCAATGCTCCCGTCAGCAATATAAATCCCATGGGCTTCGCTCCCAGTTTGAAACTGGTGCCCCTAAACCACAATAAAATGGCCAGGAACAAGGCAGACAATAAGGTTCTGTAAAACACCAGTTCTACCGGAGGTATCGAAATTAACATCCCCAGAATTGCTGAGAATCCCCACAGCAGCACAATGAAATGCAATTCCAAATAGTCCTTGGTGTGGGCCATTTAGCGAGGAACAGTCCTATACATAACCAGGGCCACCAGTGTAAAAAATATATTGGGCAACCACACTCCCAGCATAGGTGCCACCACACCCTTCAAGGCAAACTCCCGGCTTAACATGAAACAAATTATAAAAATAAAGGCGATCAGGAATCCCAGGGCGATTTGAAACCCGGTTCCTCCCCTGGCCTTGCGAGCAGAAACAATCACTCCCATAGCTGCCAGAATAATGATGGCAAAAGGTGACATATAACGCATGTACTTCTCCACCACATACAATTCAACATTTTCAGCTCCACGGGACCGCAGCAATGCGATGGTTTCCTTAAGTTCATCTATAGTCAGTGTCTGTTCCATGTACTTGGTGCTTTCGAAATCCTTGGGGGTAATATTAAGCAAGGTATCCAGTTCCTGTCCATGGTTAATATATTCGTTTCGTCCATCGAACTCCCTCAGCATCCAATCCTGTACTTTCCATTTCTGAGTTTCCTCATCCCAGCTGACCCTCCTGGCGGTTAATTTCTGTACCATCTCGTTATTCCTTACCGTTTCCAGGGTAAAATTATGCCCTACCTTACTGTGGTTGTTATAGTTACGGAGGTACATGTAGCTTTCCGGGGCAATCTTGAGATGAAGGTTATTTTGATTGAAATTATGTGGCCGCTGGGTGTACGCTACCAAAAAAGCTACCCTTGACTTATCGGAATTGGGAATTAACCAGCCGTTGAGGTAAAAACTTACCCCCGCAATGAGGATGGCTCCGATCAGATAAGGTACCAGCATGCGCACAAAACTGACCCCACTACTCAGCATGGCGATGACTTCGGTGTGGCCCGCCATTTTAGAAGTGACAAAAACAGTGGCAATAAAGACGGTTATGGGTGTGATCAAATTGGCGATCCAGGGAATAAAATTGATGTAGTACCCGGCAATTTGCTGGAAAGTCAGCTGATGTTCCAGGAAATCGTCGCTCTTTTCGGTAATGTCAATCACCATGATCACCGCCACCAGGATCAGTACCACAAACAGGTAGCTGATGAGAAATTTTTTTAAAATATAGCGGTCCAGGATCTTCATCTCACAGCCTTTGCATTAGTTTTTCACTCATGGGACCTTTCCATCTACTAAAAGTGCCGGATTCAATTTGCGCTCGTATTTGCTGCATCAGCCAGCAGTAGAACCTCAGGTTTTGCAGACTGGAAAGTTGAGCCCCCAATATTTCATTGCTGTGTATTAGATGACGCAAATATGACTTGGTGTGTTGCCCACCGGCATAACCGCCCAGTTGCGGATCAATGAGGCTAAAATC
>JAUIKU010000326.1 GCA_030430675.1 Bacteroidia bacterium
TGAACTTTCAAGTTCGAGCAATGCAGAAATTAACCTGCCTTATATCATGCCGGTGGATGGCATCCCCAAACACCTGGTTAAGAGCCTGAGCAGGGCCAAGTTCGAGCAGCTGGCAGATCAATTGTTCAAGCGAGCCATGGATCCGGTGAAGCAGGCCATGAAAGATGCCTCACTGTCACCATCTGATATCGATGAGGTGATTTTGGTGGGAGGATCTACCAGGATACCCAAAGTACAGGAAGAAGTGGAAAAATTCTTCGGAAAAGCACCTTCCAAGGGTGTAAATCCCGATGAGGTGGTTGCCATTGGAGCGGCTATCCAGGGTGGTGTACTGACCGGAGAGGTAAAGGATGTATTGCTACTGGATGTGACCCCGTTGTCACTGGGAATCGAAACCCTGGGCGGTGTCTCAACCAAGTTGATAGAATCCAATACTACCATCCCTACCAAAAAGTCGGAAGTATTTTCCACTGCTGCTGACAGTCAGCCCTCAGTGGAGATACACGTCCTGCAGGGAGAAAGGCCGATGGCCAAGGACAATCGTACCATTGGAAGGTTCCATTTGGACGGTATTCCGCCAGCTCCCAGGGGTATGCCTCAAATTGAGGTTACCTTCGACATCGATGCCAATGGCATCCTGAATGTATCTGCAAAAGATAAGGGTACTGGAAAAGAGCAGAAGATCCGTATCGAAGCCTCATCCGGACTGACCGAGGATGAAATCGAAAAAATGAAAAAAGAGGCAGAAGCCAATGCCGAGGCAGATAAGCAGGCCAAGGAGAAAGCAGACAAGACAAATGCTGCGGATTCATTGATATTCCAAACTGAGAAACAGTTGAGCGAATACGGAGATAAGTTGTCCGAGGGTAATAAAACAGCCATTGAAGAGGCTTTGGCAAAGCTGAAATCAGCACATGAAGCGCAGGATCTGGATGGAATTGACAGCGCTATGGAAGGCCTCAACAAAGCCTGGGAAGGCGCAGCACAGGAAATGTATGCTGCCTCTCAGGAAGGGGCGGCTGCAGGAGCTCAAGCTGATGCCAGCGCAGATGCCGGAGCCGGTAGCGGTGGAAACGATGATGTGAGTGATGTGGAGTTTGAAGAAGTAGAAGACAAGGATAAGTAACATTATCAGTGCATAACTCAACCCCTGTGGTATTCATTTATACTACAGGGGTTTTTTTGTCGTTCGCTCTAAAGGATCTGATCAAGTCAGCAAATATGAAACTCAGTACCGTTCTGGCACTAATGTCCTTGCCATTGGTTATCATGGCCCAGTCACATGATCCGGTTAAGATCTATCAGGAACCCACCGGTGATGGAGGTTTCCAATATTATGCGCAGAATGTCGACCTGGCACCATATCAACTGGAGATAAATTTTGGAGAGCTGAATAACCTCAAATCCTCTGTATCTCTTCCCTACTATACAGTAGTATATCCCGGTGAGCCGATAGCATTATTCAGCCTGCAGCCTGTCTCAAGCGGCAGCACCTCTTTCAAGTCGGGTTACCGGTTAACTATGGGTGATCCCGAAACCCTGGCAGACCAGGAGTTCATCTATTCGCTGCCTTTTGAGCACCAGCAGTCATATACCATGGTTCAGGGTGCCAATGGCGAATATACCCATCAGGGAAAACATGCCTGGGACTTTGTAATGGATGAAGGCACAAAAGTATGTGCCAGTCGCAACGGACTGGTGGTCAGTGTTAAGGAAGACTCCAACCAGGGAGGCCCGGACATCTCATTTATGGAACATGCCAATCGGATTTCCATACTTCACGAAGATGGCAGCTATGCCGATTATGTTCATTTGGTTCGGGATGGTGCCTTGGTGGAACCGGGAGACCAGGTGCTGGCCGGGCAAGTGATCGGATATAGCGGAAATACCGGATGGTCAACCAGGCCGCATTTGCACTTTCAGGTATATCAGGCGGTAAAATTTGGCATTCAAACGGTCCCGGTAAAATTTCGTACTGCTTCCGGAATTGTTGTCAACCTGGAAGAACAGCAAAAATACCAGGCCATTCACAGGTGATGGAAAACCCGGCAAATCTTACATAAGAAATGTCTGGGATTATTCAGATCGGTAAGATTCGCATTATTTGATCATTTTTATGCTCCTATAATTGGAAGCCTGGTGCATTATCGAAAGATTTATTTTCCATAGCTGGTTGATTAGTTTAAGTGGGGTAAAAGCCTCCTTAGTTGGGGGCTTTTTCCTTTTTCTCAGCATCCTTTTCCTCATATTCATCTCTCCCAACGTGCATATAACCCAACAAATCTATGACCTGGAAATTGTCGATTCCATGTCTTCAGCGGAGGTTATGGATCGGATTAAAGCCGACCAGGTAGTAGGCAATTTTATTACATTCAGGATGGCTTCCCTGTTGCTGGGGTACCGCGATAGTATACCCGATGGTCTCTTTCAAATCCACAAAGGCTGGAACAACTGGACCCTGGTCAATCATTTAAAGTCGGAGCCAAGGCGGTCAACAGAAGTAGTAATAAAATCTTTTCGCAGAAGGAGAAACACGCTGCAAAGTCTATGCAAAACACTGGACATCAAGTATACCGCATTGAAGTCATGGATGGAAGATGAAGCGTACATTGCCCAGTGGGGAGATTTTGACCCGGATAATGTCTATTGCGTGTTAATCCCCGATACCCTGTTGCTTTATCGGGACAGCAGGGCGAAGGAAGTTGCGGACAGGTTGTTCAGGAATTATTCCCGGTTTTGGAATGGACAACGGTTAGAAAAGGCCGCAGCACTGGGGCTAACTCCCCAGGAAGCAGGAATATTGGCTTCTATCATTTACGCAGAAACCAAGCAACCCACTGAAATGCCTACCATTGCCGGCTTATATCTCAACCGCATCAATAAAGGGATGCGCCTGCAAGCCGATCCCACGGTGGTATTTGCCCATGGAAGGGCGGTGAACCGGGTGCTTAAGGCTCATAAAAGAATTCAGTCGGATTACAATACTTACCGGGTATCGGGATTACCTCCGGGACCTGTCTATGCTCCCACTACCACTGCTATTGATGCAGTATTGAATGCGGAGTCCCATGACTACCTTTATTTCTGTGCCAGGAATGATTTTTCAGGGTTTCATGATTTCTCCAGGACTCATGACGAACACCTTCAGCTGGCCAGGCAATATCAAAAAGAACTGAATCGTCGCAGAATTGGGTTTAGAGGATCGTGAGAGCAAACTACCTGTACATATTGGCACTAGGGATATTCATCGATAGCTGCGGACACCGACAGCAGTTGGTGGAAGAGAAGGTCTCATCGGAAAGCTATGTGGAAGCGGTCAGTAAAAGCAAAGAGCCGACAGAAGCAACAGAAGAAAATTTAGTAGTCGAAGAACCATCGGTTATATTCTTTGTATCCAGGGCCGGGGAAATAAATACTATGCCTGTGGATAATGCCACCCGGGAAGGCCTTATTCAGGCAGTCGGTGATTTTGCCTACTACGCCGGGATCGTGGCAGATTCACTGCAGGATGAAGCCATTTCCATACACTTTACCGACAAACGCCATATTGTACTGGGATCGCAAACCACGGAAACATACGACCGTTACCAAAGCAATTCA
>JAUIKU010000327.1 GCA_030430675.1 Bacteroidia bacterium
TAACCAGGAAGTTGGAGCTATCGGATAATGTGATTCCAGCCAGCAACAGCAGCATGGCGCACAGCCTGTACTATTTGGGCACCTATCTCTACCGGAATGATTACCTGGAGAAGGCCAGACAGATGACGGTTAATATTCTTCCCACCATGCAGGACGAGCCCATATTCTACAGCAACTGGGGTATCTTAATGCTTCAGCTAAATCAGCCCTTGTATGAAGTGGCCATTGTGGGTGATCAGTGGCGGGAAAGACAAAGTGAGTTCGACGATTTCTATCTTCCCAATGTCATTTACCTGGGTGGCCCCTCGGAGGGAAGCCTCGAACTTCTGGCCAATAAACTGGTGGAGGACCAAACCACCATTTACGTTTGTGAGAACAAATCGTGCAGGTTACCGGTACAGGAAACCTCAAAAGCACTGCAATTAATGGATCAGGAACTGCTTAGAGGAATAGTAGAGTAAAAACCATCATAAGGATCTGAGCCCGTATGTTACCTTCAGGATTCGGAAATCCTAAGTATTCGAAAAATACTATGGAATAATTAAATAGTCCGGTATTTTTGCTTGAGAACATACTCAATAAATAAAAGCCAATATGCTTACTGCTAAAGATCTCAGTCAACTTCAATCAAAAGGTATTTCCGAACAGCAGGTACACCAGCAGATTACCAATTTTCAGGAGGGGTTTCCCTATATGAATCTGCAGCGGGCAGCACGCGTAGGTGATGGTATAATCAGGTTGTCCCCTGAAGAGATTGAAAGCAATATCGCCTATTATCAAAGTAACCTGGAGGGCAGTAACGTGGTGAAATTCGTGCCTGCTTCAGGGGCAGCCAGCAGAATGTTTAAGGACTTTTTCGGTCTCATGCAAAATGCACAAGAGGCTCCTTCTTATCCCGGGGCTGTTGCCGCTTTAAAGAGAATTTCCGATTTCGCGTTTTATGAAGAATTAAAATCAAAGATGGCTGCTGATGGTCTGGATCTGATTCAACTACTGGAGGAAGAAGATTATCTGGAGGTGCTGGCATATATCCTAACAGAGAAGGGTTTGAATTATGGGTTTCTACCTAAGGGCTTGCTGGCTTTTCATCGATACAACTCCCGGTACAGGGTTCCCATGGAGGAGCATTTGGTGGAAGCGGCCCATTACGGTAAGAATCCGGATGGTTCTGCCAGCCTGCATTTTACGGTATCTCCTCAACATCGTGAGCTCTTTCGCAATCTGGAACAGGAAGTAAAAGGACAATATGAACTGGAACTGGCGGTGAGCTACCAAATTACCTATTCTGAGCAAAAGCCAGCCACCGATACCATTGCTGTCGACCTGGAAAATCAGCCGTTCCGAAACGATGACGGCAGTCTGTTGTTCAGACCGGGGGGACATGGCGCTTTACTGGAAAACCTCAATGAGATAGATGGTGATATCATTTTTATAAAGAATATTGACAACGTAGTACCGGATCATTTAAAGGGGGAAACTTACCGGTACAAACAGGCTTTAGGAGGTCTGTTACTTCTGGTAAGAAAGGAGATCTTCAATCTTCTGGACAGATTGGGGTCCGGGGATGATCATGCCACTACAGCCGCTGCTGCTTATCTGAAGAATACTTTAAGCGTTGAACCTCCCAAAGAGCGGAGGGTTGACAGGGATTACCTCTTCGAGAAACTGAATCGCCCCATTAGGGTTTGTGGAATGGTAAAGAATGAAGGAGAGCCGGGTGGGGGTCCATTCTGGACGCAGGGTTCCGATGGGTCGGTGACCCTGCAGATCGTTGAAACTTCTCAGGTGGATCCCAATAATTCGGAACAGGGCGAGATTGTCAAAAAATCCACGCACTTCAATCCCGTTGATTTGGTCTGCAGCACCAGAAACTACCAGGGTGAAAAATTTGACCTGCTCAAATATCGCGATCCCCAGACAGGGTTTATTAGCCAAAAGTCCAAAGACGGCAGAGAGTTGAAAGCCCTGGAACTACCGGGTTTGTGGAACGGCTCAATGGCCGAGTGGAACACCATTTTTGTGGAGGTTCCGGCCGTTACTTTTAATCCGGTTAAGACAGTTAACGACCTGCTGAGAAAAGAACACCAACCAGGAGATTTAAGATCTTAGATCTTCTGGCATATTGTAGTAGAATTTTTCGTCGATTATTTGCCCGTCCTGCCATCTTTGTACGGCCACTTCCGACATTTTGGTGCGGTTGCCGTCCTGAAAGGTAATGTCCACCCAGGATTCAGCGGTGGTTACACCATTCTCTTCATCCGAGCATATGGAATCACAACCACCTCCATGAATTTCTTTTACCATACCCTGCCAGTCTTCGATGGCCTTGCGTTGGGCTTCTTTTCCCTGGCGCACTTCCCCGGTGGCAACTTCTGTTACTTTTACGTCATCATGATAAAACTTTTCGAAAGCTTCCATCATCTGGCCTTGCCCCATCATTTGCTGGAGCTGTTGTGCATGTTCTAAGTAAGACATTGTGAGTTAGGGTTTGTTTGCAAAAAAGGTTGTGGGTATTGTAGTACTTATTACGGACAAAGACGGGAAATTGTTGCTGGAATTCAGATGTTCCATTCAACAATCCTTAGCTGTCACCAAACGCTAGATAATTTCGTCCCGGGGAGGTCCAAATATTACCTGCAACTTCTTGCGATAACCTTTAACTTTCATGGCGTCCCTAATGAGGTCTGCCCATTCATGAAAACACAGGTAAATTGGACTGTAGGGCTTTTCCACTTTTTTGGTTATCCCGTAAACAGGGGTTTCTTCTTCTGCCTGGAAGGTACCAAATAATCGATCCCATATAATTAGTGTAGAACCGTAGTTTTTATCGATGTATTTTTCATTCGTCGCATGATGTACCCTGTGATGAGATGGGGTGGTAAATATGTACTCAATTGGCTTCGGTAGTTTTTTAATGTATTCAGTGTGGATCCAAAACTGATACAGAACTTCAATTTGATGACATATAAAGAATACAATGGGATCGAACCCGGTAAGTATTACCGGAAGGAAGAAAACGATTTTAATATATTGGGTCCAACCAAGGCGGAATGAAACCGACAGATTGTATTTTGGGGAGCTATGGTGAGTAACGTGTGTGGCCCACCAGAATCGACTTTCATGCCCGATTCTATGGGCAACATAGCGCCAAAAATCAATCCAGATCAAGCACAGGGGATAAGCCCACCAGGTATGCGGAATAGACCAGGGTGTATGGTTATATACAAATAATACAATGCCGAAGGTCACAATTTTCAATACCACCCCCAGCAATACGTTTATGATACCCACCGCGGTTGCCGCCACCGTGTCTTTGCCATCGTAGAAATCGCGATTTTTCTTAAGGCTGATGTACCATTCCACCAACACCAAAGCAATCATCACCGGACCTGCATACGCTATGATATTGGGCAGGTCCAGAGCGAGTACCTGCTCATAAGTCAATGGTTTCTCGATCATTCAGGGTGTAAATTCGGAGGGAACAAAATCCAGCAACAAAAATAGCTATTAGTGGCGCATCCGCCAATTTATTCGTAGATAACTTTAAACCACAGGCTAAAAATTGTCAACTTCTGCATAAGCATTGATCAGGGCAGT
>JAUIKU010000085.1 GCA_030430675.1 Bacteroidia bacterium
TATTGTCAAGTACTTGATTGGTCTTATCAACGCCAAGGCCCTGGTTGATGATATTGATCACCTCAGCAACCGTAGAGTTCGTACGGTTGGGGAGCAATTATATACTCAGTTTGGGGTTGGATTGGCCAGAATGGCCCGTACTATCAAGGAGCGTATGAATGTTAGGGACAATGAGGACTTCAAGCCTGTTGACCTGATCAATGCCCGTACCCTGTCGTCTGTTATAAACTCTTTCTTTGGAACCAACCAGTTGTCTCAGTTTATGGACCAGACCAATCCCTTGGCAGAAATAACTCACAAGCGGAGGATGTCGGCACTGGGACCGGGTGGTCTTTCCAGAGAGCGAGCCGGGTTTGAAGTTAGAGATGTACACTACACACACTACGGTAGATTATGTACCATTGAAACTCCTGAAGGCCCCAACATTGGATTGATATCATCTTTGTGTGTTCATGCTAAAGTCAATAATATGGGCTTTATCGAGACACCTTATCGCAGGGTAGAAAGTGGCAAGGTGACCATGAAAGGTGATGTGATCTATCTGACTGCGGAAGAGGAAGATTCACACAATATTGCCCAGGCCAATGCTCCCATTACCGATGCTGGGAACTTTCTCAACGACAGGGTAAAGGCCCGGTTCGAGGGAGACTTCCCGGTGGTAGAGCCAGGTCAGGTAAGCTATATGGACATTGCACCTAATCAGATTGTTTCTGTAGCGGCCTCATTGATTCCATTTCTGGAGCACGATGATGCCAACCGGGCCCTGATGGGTTCTAATATGCAGCGTCAGGCGGTGCCACTTATGCGACCGGAAGCACCGGTGGTAGGAACCGGTTTGGAAGGACGTGTGGCGCTGGATTCAAGATCATTGGTAAGAGCTGAAGGCGATGGTGTGATTGATTTTGTTGATGCCACCAAGATTGTGGTTAAGTACAATCTGAGCAAGGACGAGCAGTTGGTCAATTTTGATGATGAACTGGTCACCTACAAGCTGGTTAAATTCCGACGAACCAACCAGGATACCTGCATCAACTTGAAACCCATCGTAATTAAAGGTGATAAAGTAACGGAAGGACAGCCTCTATGTGAGGGTTACGCTACTCAGGGAGGAGAACTGGCCTTGGGTAGAAACCTTAAAGTGGCTTTTATGCCATGGCAGGGATACAACTTCGAGGATGCCATTGTAATTTCGGAAAAGGTAGTAAGGGATGACATCTTCACCTCAATTCACATTGAGGAATTTGAACTGGAGGTAAGAGATACCAAACGCGGAGAGGAAGAACTGACCTCTGAGATCCCCAACGTAAGTGAGGAGGCCGTGAAGAATTTGGATGAAGAAGGAATTATCCGGGTAGGAGCAGAAGTAAAGGAAGGTGATATCTTAATTGGGAAAATCACTCCTAAGGGAGAGACCGATCCCACACCGGAAGAGAAGTTGTTGAGGGCTATCTTTGGTGACAAGGCTGGAGATGTTAAAGATGCCAGTCTCAAAGCAAGTCCATCACTCCGGGGCGTTGTTATAGACACCAAGTTGTTCGCGCGTCCCAAGAAGGACAAAGATTTAAGGGCCAAGGCCAAGAAAGAGGTTGAGCTGCTCAAAAGTAAATATGGCCAGGAGTTGCTGCAGTTAAGGGGTCATATGATTGAAAAGATGGTCAATTTACTGGATGGCAAAGCATCTCAGGGTGTGAAGCACAAGTTCGGAGATGTAATTATTGAGAAAGGAACCAAGTTCAATACCAAGAACATCGAGGCCAACATATTCCCGGACAAGAACGTGTATAAGGACGAAAGTACTTACAATGTTCCTGAAGAGGTAAATCTGATCTCGGACCTTCTCCTGGATAATTGGGTTTCCGATAAAAAGACCAATGATCTGCTGATAGACCTAGTTAAGAACTATCACAAGAAGCGCAACGATATTTCAGGTATTTTCAAGCGTGAAAGATTTACCCTGGAAGTTGGAGATGAATTGCCTGCCGGAATCGTAAAACTGGCCAAGGTTTATGTGGCCAAGAAGCGAAAGCTGAAAGTAGGTGATAAAATGGCCGGGAGACATGGAAACAAAGGTGTGGTGGCCAAGATAGTAAGAGAGGAGGACATGCCATTTTTGGAAGACGGTACTCCGGTGGATATCGTTCTAAATCCCCTGGGTGTTCCTTCCCGAATGAATTTGGGTCAGATATACGAAACCGTGTTGGGCTGGGCCGGGATCAAACTCGACAAAAAATATGCTACGCCAATCTTCGACGGAGCAACTATGGAGCAGGTAGCAGATGAATTGTCAGCGGCGGGCTTACCTGAATTTGGCCGTACCCATCTGTACGATGGATTGACAGGAGATAGATTTGATCAACCTGTTACCGTAGGGGTAATTTACATGCTTAAGCTGGGCCACCTGGTGGATGATAAAATGCATGCCAGGTCAATCGGACCTTACTCACTGATCACCCAGCAACCTTTAGGTGGTAAAGCACAATTCGGTGGTCAGAGATTTGGAGAGATGGAAGTATGGGCTTTGGAAGCATTTGGTGCCTCCAATATACTTCAGGAGATTCTGACCATAAAATCCGATGATGTTATTGGGCGAGCCAAGGCATACGAATGCATAGTGAAGGGAGAGAACATGGCCAAGCCAAATATTCCCGAGTCGTTCAATGTATTGATTCATGAACTCCGTGGATTAGCCCTTGAAATCACTTTAGATTAATATTCCTCCTGGTCTTTTAAAAAATTTTGATCATTAATCATGGCATTTAGAAAAAGCAAAAAGTTTAGTAATGACTTCACCAAGGTTACCATTAGCCTTGCTTCACCAGAATCAATCTTAGAGAGCTCTCATGGAGAAGTTACTCAGCCGGAGACGATTAATTATCGTACCTACAAGCCCGAAATGGGAGGTTTATTCTGTGAGAGGATTTTCGGTCCGGTAAAGGATTGGGAATGCCATTGCGGAAAATATAAAAGGATCCGATACAAGGGTATTATATGTGACCGCTGTGGTGTTGAGGTAACTGAGAAAAAAGTACGGCGGGAGAGAATGGGACACATCGAATTGGTAGTTCCGGTGGCTCATATTTGGTACTTCCGGTCACTGCCCAACAAGATCGGATACCTGTTGGGACTTCCCACCAAGAAACTGGATCAAATCATCTATTACGAGCGATACGTAGTGATCCAGGCAGGGGTGAAGGCGGAAGACGGTATAAACTATTTGGATTTCCTTACCGAGGATGAGTATCTGGACATCATAGACAAGATGCCCCGGGAAAATCAAATGCTGGACGACGATGATCCCAACAAGTTTATCGCCAAGATGGGAGCAGAGGCCTTGGAAATGATCCTTGCCCGCATTGACCTTGACAGCTTGTCTTACGACTTAAGACATCAGGCAGCTACCGATACTTCCCAGCAAAGAAAAGCGGAAGCGCTTAAGAGACTGAAAGTAGTGGAGGCTTTCCGGGATGCTCGCACCAGAATTGAAAATCGTCCCGAGTGGATGATTATTAAAATGGTACCGGTAATTCCCCCGGAACTTCGTCCCTTGGTACCATTGGATGGCGGCAGATTTGCTACCTCCGACCTCAATGACCTCTACCGCAGAGTAATTATCAGAAATAACCGGTTGAAGCGGCTGATAGACATCAAAGCGCCGGAGGTTATTCTGAGAAATGAGAAGCGGATGCTTCAGGAAGCAGTGGATTCACTGTTTGACAACTCCAGGAAAGTGAATGCGGTAAGGTCAGATGGAAATAGGGCTCTGAAATCACTTAGCGATATGCTGAAGGGTAAGCAGGGTCGCTTCCGTCAAAACCTGCTGGGTAAAAGAGTTGACTATTCCGGTCGATCTGTTATTGTAGTGGGACCGGAGCTCAAGTTGCACGAATGCGGCTTACCAAAAGATATGGCCGCGGAACTGTTTAAGCCTTTCATCATCAGAAAACTGATTGAAAGGGGTATTGTGAAAACCGTTAAATCCGCTAAGAAAATAGTGGATCGCAAGGACCCGGTGGTTTGGGATATTCTGGAAAACGTTTTAAAAGGCCATCCGGTACTGCTCAACCGGGCTCCCACATTGCACCGGTTAGGTATCCAGGCCTTCCAGCCAAAATTGATTGAAGGAAAGGCTATTCAGCTTCATCCGCTGGTTTGTACTGCCTTTAATGCGGACTTTGACGGTGATCAGATGGCGGTACACGTACCCCTGGGTCATGAGGCAATTCTGGAAGCATCACTGCTGATGTTGTCGTCACACAATATCCTGAACCCGGCCAATGGCGCGCCGATCACCGTTCCTTCACAGGACATGGTGCTTGGACTATACTACGTGACTAAGGGCCGGAGAAGCACCGATGATCATAAGATCAAGGGTGAAGACATGATATTTTATGATCCTCAGGAGGTCATTATTGCCATAAATGAGGGGAAACTTTCCAAGCATGCGCATATTAAAGTCCGGGCAAATGTCCGTACTCCGGAAGGTGAACTGAAGCCTGAATTGATTGAAACAGTAGCCGGACGAGTTATCTTCAATCAATTTGTTCCGGATGAAGCGGGCTTCGTCAATGAGTTGCTCACCAAAAAGAAATTGCAGCAAATCATATCGCAGGTCTATAAGGTATCAGGGGTCTCCAGGACAGCCCAGTTCCTGGATGACATTAAGGAACTTGGATTCCAGTCTGCCTATAAAGGCGGATTGTCCATGGGACTTGATGACGTGACGGTACCAGAAGAGAAAGACAAGCTGGTAGAACAGGCCAAGGAAGAAGTAGATGCCGTTTGGAACAACTACCTGATGGGTCTGATCACAGACAACGAACGATATAATCAGGTAATTGATATCTGGACCAGGATCAATTCTCAGTTGACCTATACACTGATGAATCAGCTTCAGGAAGATCAGCAGGGATTCAATTCCATTTACATGATGATGCACTCGGGAGCTCGTGGTTCCAGGGAGCAAATCAGGCAGCTCGGTGGTATGAGGGGACTGATGGCAAAACCGCAGAAGAGCTTGCTGGGATCAGTGGGAGAAATCATAGAAAACCCCATCTTGTCCAATTTCAAAGAGGGTCTGGATGTAATTGAATACTTTATCTCCACCCACGGTGCCCGAAAAGGTCTGGCTGATACCGCCTTGAAGACCGCAGATGCTGGTTATCTGACCAGACGACTGGTAGATGTGGCCCAGGATGTGGTTGTTAATGAGGATGATTGCGGTACCTTAAGAGGGCTGGCGGTATCTGCTTTGAAAGACAATGAGGATATTGTGGAGCCGTTGAGTGAGCGAATTCTGGGTAGGGTTTCGGTACACGATATCTACGATCCTATTTCAGAGGAATTGATATTAAATGCCGGTGATGAGATTACCGAGGAACTGGCCGCTCAGATTGAGGAGACCAGTATTGAAGAGGTAGAAATCCGATCAGTACTAACCTGCGAAACCAAGCGTGGCGTTTGTGCCAAATGCTACGGCCGTAACCTGGCTTCAGGAGCCATGGTACAGATAGGAGAAGCCGTGGGAGTTATTGCCGCTCAGTCGATTGGAGAACCGGGCACCCAGCTTACCTTAAGAACGTTCCACGTTGGAGGTACTGCTTCCAATATTGCCATTGACGCTAAGATAGTGGCCAAGTTTGGCGGCAAAATAGAATTTGAGGAATTGCGATCGGTTAAAACCACCAATAACGATAATGAAAAAGTAGAGGTGGTTATGGGTCGATCGGGTGAGATCAAGATCGTCGATGAAAAAACCGGCAAGGTACTGATGAGTAATCACGTACCATACGGCGCATTTTTAAGTGTGAAGGATGGTGCTAAAGTAGAGAAAGGCGATCAGCTTTGTTACTGGGATCCTTACAATGCCGTGATACTGTCCGAAATGGATGGTAAAATCGGTTTCGAGTCTATTGAAGAAGGTATTACTTTCAGAGAGGTCTCGGATGAGCAAACCGGACACCGCGAGAAAGTGATTGTAGACAGCAAAGACAAGTCTAAGAATCCGGCCATCCATGTACAACCATCGAAAGGTGATGGCAAGAGCTACAACATTCCGGTGGGCGCACACCTGGCGGTAGAGGAAGGAGCAGGGATCAAGTCCGGACAAATCCTGGCCAAGATCCCCAGAACTATGGGTAAATCAAGGGATATCACAGGAGGTCTGCCACGGGTTACCGAACTTTTCGAAGCCAGGAATCCCTCAAATCCTGCAGTGGTAAGTGAGATAGATGGAGTAGTGACCTATGGTGGAATCAAAAGGGGTAACAGGGAAATATTTATTGAATCCAAAGACGGGATTAAGAAACGATACCTGGTACCGTTAAGTAAGCATATCCTGGTACAGGACAATGACTTTGTAAAAGCTGGTTACGCCCTTTCTGATGGAGCAATTACCCCTTCGGATATACTATCCATCAAAGGTCCTACCGCAGTACAGGAGTACCTGGTAAATGAGATTCAGGAAGTCTATCGACTACAGGGAGTTAAGATCAACGACAAACATATCGAGACCATTGTAAAACAAATGATGCAGAAGGTCGAAATACTGGATGCCGGCGATACCGGGTTCCTGCCCAAGCAGATTGTTGACAAGTTTTACTTCAGAGAAGAGAACGATTCTATCCTCGATAAGAAAGTGGTGCTGGATGCCGGAGAATCTGAAAACCTCAAAGCGGGGCAGATCATTACTTCGCGAATACTGAGAGATGAGAATAGCAGCCTGAAACGTCGCGATATGAAGCTTGTGGAGGTAAGGGATGCTCAACCTGCAGTTTCTAAACCTACTTTACAGGGGATTACTCAGGCGTCACTAGGTACGGAAAGCTTTATTTCTGCCGCTTCCTTCCAGGAAACTACCAAGGTACTGAGTGAAGCCAGTATCAGAGGTAAGGCCGACCTTTTGCGAGGTTTGAAGGAGAACGTAATCGTGGGTCACCTGATACCAGCGGGAACTGGTCGAAGGGAATACGAGAATCTTATTGTAGGATCTCAGGAAGAGTACGATGCGTTGATATCATCTCAAAAGGAGTTTGAGGAGAAAACCGAAATAGAAACTACAAGCTAAGTTGTAATATGTCTGAAGAGCAGAATCAGTCCGGTCAGAACCAGATCAATATCGAATTATCGGAAGATGTTGCTGAAGGTATCTACGCCAATCTGGCAATGATTGCACACTCCAACAGTGAGTTTGTGATAGACTTCATTCGTCTGATGCCGGGAGTACCCAAAGCCAAGGTAAAATCCCGGGTGGTTATTACCCCGGAACACGCCAAGAGGCTGCTGAAAGCGCTTAAAGATAATATTGAAAAATATGAGGAAACATTTGGGGCCATCAAGCAGTCGGAAGAGGCTCCAAAGTTTCCCATAAATTTTGGAGGCACGGTGGGTGAGGCATAACACGGACCGTCGCCTTTTGTATTATTAACCTACCCCTGTTTTTATTTGCTGCTATAGTTTGGATAGTTGTTCTAATTAACTAATTTTGCAATCCGAAATTTCAAGGAAAAGCAAAAAAATTAGATGCCTACTATACAACAACTAGTCAGAAAGGGAAGGAAAAAACTCACCTCGAAGTCTAAATCACCCGCTCTGGATTCATGCCCACAGCGTCGTGGTGTTTGTACCAGGGTGTACACCACTACTCCCAAGAAGCCGAACTCAGCCATGAGAAAGGTTGCCAGGGTAAGGTTAACCAATGGTAAAGAGGTGAATGCCTATATTCCCGGCGAGGGTCATAATTTACAGGAGCACTCTATTGTATTGATCAGGGGTGGCAGGGTAAAAGACCTTCCGGGTGTGCGGTACCACATTATACGGGGTGCACTGGATACGGCAGGAGTGAACGGCAGGTTGCAGCGCAGGTCAAAATATGGCGCTAAGAGGCCTAAAAAATAGAGTCAGATGAGAAAAGCTAAACCTAAAAAAAGATACGTATTACCCGATCCAAAATACAAGGATGAGTTGGTAACCAAGTTTGTCAACTACCTGATGGTGGATGGCAAGAAATCTGTGGCCTACGGTATTTTTTACGACGCCATCGATCTGGTGGAAAACAGGACTAAGGAGAATGGACTGGAAACCTGGAAGAAGGCATTGAACAACGTAATGCCATCGGTAGAGGTTAAAAGTCGACGAGTGGGAGGAGCCACCTTTCAGGTACCTTTGGAAGTACGTCCCAACCGAAAAATTTCCCTAGGTATTAAATGGTTGATCCGCTATTCCCGGGGCAGGGGAGAGAAGACCATGAAAGAAAGACTGGCTGCGGAAATAATTGCGGCCAGCAAAGGTGAAGGTTCCGCCATAAAGAAAAAGGACGACACTCATCGAATGGCAGAAGCGAACAAAGCATTTTCTCACTTCAGGTTTTAGGGTTTAATCAATCATGGCAAAGGATTTAAAATATTTAAGAAATATCGGGATCATGGCGCACATTGATGCCGGTAAAACCACCACTACAGAGCGGATCCTCTATTATACGGGAATCAGTCATAAGATCGGTGAAGTGCATGATGGTGCAGCCACTATGGACTGGATGGAGCAGGAGCAGGAGCGGGGTATTACCATTACCAGTGCTGCTACCACTACTTTTTGGAAGTATCCCACTTCTCAGGGACAGCCTGTGGATGATACCCAGGAATACCGGGTTAATATCATCGACACCCCGGGACACGTGGATTTTACTGTTGAGGTAGAACGCTCGCTGAGGGTATTGGATGGTGCGGTGGCATTATTCTGTGCAGTTTCCGGGGTGGAGCCTCAATCTGAAACTGTGTGGAGGCAGGCTGATAAGTACCGGGTACCCAGGATTTGTTTTGTAAACAAAATGGATCGTTCTGGTGCCGACTTCTTTAATGTAGTTACTGAGATCAAAGAAAAGCTAGGTGCGAATCCCGTACCCTTGCAGGTTCCCATCGGCGCTGAAGAAAACTTTAAAGGGGTGGTAGACCTTATCACCAACAGAGCCATAGTTTGGAATGAAGAAGACCGGGGTATGACCTATGAGGTAGTAGATATTCCGGAAGACCTGAAAGAGACGGTTGAAGAGTGGCGTCAGAAACTGGTAGAGAGCGTGGCGGAATATGACGATGTGTTGTTGGAAAAATTCTTCGAAGATCCCGACTCCATTACCAAGGAAGAAATGATGGCCGCTATAAGGAAGGCGGTAATCGATATGTCTTTTTCTCCGGTATTGTGCGGATCGGCATTTAAAAACAAAGGAGTACAGGCAGTGCTGGATGCCGTTTGTGCCTACTTACCTTCTCCCAAAGACCTTCCCGCTGTGGAGGGAACCAATCCCAATACCGAAGCAGCTGAAACCCGTGAAGCTGATGTAAACCAGCCCTTTTCGGCACTGGCGTTCAAAATCGCTACCGATCCCTTCGTGGGAAGATTGTGCTTCTTCCGGGTATATTCCGGAAAGCTCGATGCTGGCAGTTACGTACTGAACATGCGTACGGGTAAGAAGGAGAGAATATCCCGATTGATGCAGATGCATTCCAACAAGCAGAACCCCATTAATGTGGTAGAAGCGGGAGATATATGTGCGGGGGTTGGCTTTAAAGATATCAAAACAGGTGATACCCTGGTGGAAGAGAAGTCCCCAATAGTACTGGAGTCGATGTCTTTCCCTGACCCGGTAATCGGTTATGCCATTGAGCCAAAAGCTCAGGCGGATGTTGATAAACTGGGAGTAGCCATCTCCAAGCTGGTGGAGGAGGATCCTACCCTGAGCGTACAGACTGATCAGGAGACCGGTCAGACGGTGCTTAGAGGAATGGGAGAGCTTCACCTGGAAATTATTATTGACCGCCTCAGAAGAGAGTTTAAGGTGGAAATCAACCAGGGTGCTCCCCAGGTTGCTTACAAAGAAAGCCTTACCAAACAGATTGAGCACCGGGAGGTTTACAAGAAACAAACAGGAGGTCGCGGTAAATTCGCAGACATTGTATTCAACCTTGGACCTCGTGAAGACGAAAAGCCGGGACTGGAGTTTGACAACAAGATCGTTGGTGGAGTAATTCCCAAGGAATACATACCCAGCGTTCAAAAGGGCTTCCAGGAAGCAATGAAAAACGGGCCTTTGGCCGGATATCCGGTGGAATCCATGTACGTGAAGCTGTTTCATGGCTCATTCCACGACGTGGACTCTGATAGTCTTTCTTTTGAGCTTGCCGCAAGACTGGCTTTTAAGGAAGCCTCTAAGAAAGCAGCACCTCAATTGTTAGAGCCAATAATGTCGGTGGAGGTAGTTACCCCCGATGAGTATACAGGCCCGGTAACCGGTGATTTGAACAAACGCCGTGGTATTATGAAGGGAATGGATACCAAGGGAGGAGCGCAAATAATTAAAGCAGATGTACCGTTGTCTGAATTGTTTGGATATGTAACTGACCTGCGAACAATATCATCAGGAAGGGCCTCGGCCACTTTGACATTCTCACACTATGATCCTGTCCCCACCAGTTTGGCGGAAGGAATTATTGAGAAGGTAAAAGGTGCGGCTGTTAATTGATGCAATTATGAATCAGAAGATAAGAATAAAACTAAAGTCGTACGACCACAATCTGGTGGATAAGTCATCGGAAAAAATTGTGCGCGCAGTAAAGACTACTGGGGCGGTGGTAAGCGGACCAATTCCGTTGCCGACGGTAAAAGAGAAGTTTACCGTTCTTCGATCTCCTCACGTAAACAAAAAGTCTCGCGAGCAATTTCAGTTGTGCACTTATAAGAGATTGGTTGATATCTATTCCAACAGCACCAAGACCGTTGATGCGTTAATGAAATTGGAGCTTCCTAGTGGGGTAGATGTCGAGATAAAGGTGTAAAAAAATACGCTGAGCAAGTGTGAAGAACCAATACAAAAATCTTATTGGTTCTTTTTTTAGCAATTGAATTTGACGCCTTTGGTAACAGTTAATTATTTGCTATCTTTGCACTCCTTTGCCTGAACGGGTGGTGTAAAGAAAGCCGAAAATAGAGAAAAATGTCTGGGATAATTGGTAAGAAAATAGGAATGACCAGTGTCTTTAATGAGCAAGGACAAAACATTCCATGCACAGTGATTCAAGCCGGACCTTGTGTGGTAACACAGATTAAGACGGAGGACACGGATGGTTACAATTCTGTTCAACTTGGATGGGGTGAAAGGAAAGATAAGCACACCACTAAGGCATTAAAAGGACACTTTAAGAAGAGCGATACCACTCCTAAGCGGAAGCTGGTGGAGTTTCGCGATTTTAAGGAGTTGTACGATGGAGAAGTATCTCTCGGTCAATCTGTTACCGTTTCAAACGTTTTCAGCGAGGGAGATTTCGTTGACGCAATAGGCGTTTCCAAAGGTAAGGGATACCAGGGTGTGGTCCGAAGGCATAATTTCCGGGGTGTGGGCGATGCAACTCACGGTCAGCACAACCGGGAAAGGGCTCCGGGTTCAATAGGAGCGGCATCTTATCCTTCCAGAGTTTTCAAGGGAATGAAAATGGCCGGACGGATGGGAGGAGAGCGAGTGAAAGTGCTCAACCTTCAGGTGTTGAAAATCTTAGAGGAGCAAAATTTGATTTTGGTGAGTGGCGCTGTTCCCGGAGCCAAAAACTCAGTAATAATATTGGAGAAATAACATGGAAGTTACTGTATATAAGAGCAGCGGAGAAAAGACCGGTAAGAAGGTAAAGCTGGCAGATGAGATATTCGCTATTGAGCCAAACGATCATGCTATTTATCTCGATATAAAACAATACCTGGCCAATCAGCGACAGGGCACCCACAAGTCCAAGGAAAGGGCCGAGATCAAGGGATCAACCAGGAAGATCAAAAGACAAAAAGGTACGGGTACCGCCCGGGCCGGTAGTATTAAATCGCCAATATTCCGTGGAGGGGGGCGAATATTTGGCCCTAGACCAAGAAACTACGGGTTTAAATTAAATAAGAAATTAAAGACACTGGCGAGGAAGTCAGCTCTGGCTTATAAGTCAAGAGAAGAGGGGATCATGGTTTTGGAAGATTTCAGCTTTGAAACTCCCAAGACCAAGGATTATTTGAAGTTGCTTAGTTCTTTGGAACTACAAGATAAGAAGACACTGCTGGTACTACCACAGTCCGACCGGAACGTCATATTGTCCAGTCGCAACCTTCCCAAAGCCAAGGTTACCACAGTAGATACATTGCATACTTACGATCTGCTGCATGCGGATAGCCTGTTGATAAGTGAAAGTTCGGTTGAGAAAATAGAGAATTTACTAAAGTGATGAGTGTATTAGTTAGACCATTGGTAACCGAGAAAGTATCAGCCTTAAACGAGGAGGGGCGTTACGGGTTTATTGTAAACCGGAATGCTAACAAAATTCAAATAAAGAATGCTGTAGAGACCACCTATGGAGTTACGGTTGAGGATGTAAATACCATGAGGTATCAGGGAAAGAAAAAGTCCCGATATACCAAGTCCGGTGTAATTTCGGGCCGGATGCCGGCTTATAAGAAAGCTATTGTGAAGGTGGCTGATGGTGATGTAATAGATTTTTACAGCGGTATATAACAAGGCTAAAGAAAAATGGCAGTTAAGAAATTAAGACCAACAACTCCAGGGCAGCGATACAGAATGGCCCCCAGTTTTACCGAGCTTACCTCGGACAGGCCTGAAAAATCGTTACTCAAAGGAGTCAAGAAGTCAGGCGGTAGAAACAATAGTGGAAGAATGACTATGCGTTACATGGGTGGTGGCCACAAAAAACGCATGCGAGAAGTTGATTTTAAAAGAAGGAAATTCGGTGTGCCTGCCACGGTTAAATCAGTAGAGTACGATCCTATGCGTTCTGCCAGAATCGCGTTGTTATACTATGCCGATGGAGCCAAGTCATACATTATCGCTCCCGAAGGAATTAAAGTAGGGCAAACGGTAGTTTCCGGAGAGAAGGTAGCTCCCGAGGTAGGCAATGCGTTGGCCCTGGCGAATATTCCCCTGGGAACCATAGTCCACAATATTGAACTAAAGCCCGGTAAAGGCGGGGCAATGGCCAGAAGCGCTGGCTCTTATGCTCAATTGCTGGCCAGGGAGGGAAAATATGCTACTATAAAGCTACCCTCAGGTGAAATGAGAATGGTATTGACCAGCTGCCTGGCTACCGTTGGTAGTGTATCCAATTCTGAGCATATGAATGTGAGCCTGGGTAAAGCAGGTCGAAAGAGATGGCTTGGACGCCGGCCTAGAGTAAGAGGCGTGGCCATGAATCCCGTGGATCATCCCATGGGTGGAGGAGAAGGAAAGGCCTCAGGAGGACATCCCCGGTCACGCAATGGCTTATATGCCAAAGGATATAAAACCCGTTCCAAGAAGAAATACAGCAACAGATTAATAATCAGTAGATAACTCGATTAAACAATGGGAAGATCACTTAAAAAAGGCCCCTATATAGACTTTCGGTTAGAAAAGAAAGTGGACGTGATGAATGACTCCGGAAAGAAGTCGGTGATAAAAACCTGGTCTCGAAGATCTATGATATCTCCTGATTTCGTAGGACACACTTTTGCAGTTCACAACGGCAATAAATTCATTCCGGTTTATGTGACTGAGAACATGGTGGGACACAAGTTGGGCGAGTTTGCCCCAACCAGGAATTTCCGCGGTCATGTGGCCAAAAAAGATAGAGGTAAACGATAGTTAGTTGATATTATGGAAGCAGTTGCTCGATTAAATAATGTGCCTACCTCACCTCGAAAAATGAGGTTGGTAGCTGATATGGTACGCGGAGAACCGGTGAATAATGCTTTGAACATATTGAAGTTCGAATCAAAGGTTGGAGCGGCCAGGCTGGAGAAACTATTGTTATCTGCCATAGCCAACTGGCAGGCTAAGAATGAGGACATAAAGCTGGAAGAGGCGGATCTTTATATCAAGGAAATTAAAGTGGACAGCGGACGCATCTTAAAAAGACTGCGGCCAGCTCCCCAGGGCCGGGCGCATCGTATTCGCAAGCGGTCAAATCATGTAACACTGGTAGTAGCCAATCTTCGGGAACCAGTATTGGAGGAAGTGAAAGAAGATAAGAAGGAAGCTAAAGAGGAATCTAAATAACTTTAATAGATGGGACAAAAAGTAAATCCAATAGGCTTAAGGCTGGGCATTGTAAAGGGTTGGGATTCCAACTGGTATGGCGGCAAGGATTTTTCCGAAAAGATTGTTGAGGATCATAAGATTCGAAAATACATATATGCCAGGATACCAAAAGGTGGTATTTCAAAGATAGTTATCGAGCGTACCATCAAGAGAATAACCCTCACCGTGCATACCGCTCGTCCCGGTGTAGTTATTGGTAAAGGGGGAACAGAAGTTGATAAGATCAAGGAAGAGCTTAAAAAGATTACCGGTAAGGATGTTCAGATCAACATATTTGAAATTAAGAGACCAGAGCTAGATGCCAGGCTGGTGGGAGAGTCTATCGCCCAGCAATTGCAGGCCAGGATTTCTTACCGGAGGGCCATGAAACAGGCCATTGCCAGCGCCATGAGAGTAGGCGCCCAGGGTATTAAAATTAAGGTGTCCGGTCGATTGGGAGGAGCGGAAATGGCCAGGTCCGAGCAGTATAAGGACGGTAGGATTCCCTTGCATACCCTGAGAGCAGATATTGACTACGCTGTTTCGGAAGCCAACACCGTATATGGGAAGATTGGAATTAAGGTGTGGATTTTCAAGGGTGAGATTTTCGGGAAGCGCGATCTTTCACCCAATATCGGAAACCTGGGAGGAGATATGGGCAGCAGGAGAAAGAGAGACGGAGTAAAAAGAAAAAGAAGATAGGAATCGTCCCATAGTATTGGGAAAAAGAGAATTATAAAATGTTACAACCGAAAAGAACCAAATACCGCAAGAAGCAAAAAGGCAGAGTAAAAGGTATTGCACAGAGAGGTCACACCATTGCTTTCGGAAGTTTCGGATTGAAAGCGCTGGAACCAGGTTGGATTACCAGTAGACAACTGGAGGCTGCTCGTATTGCCGTAACCAGGGCAATGAAGCGGGAAGGCCAGGTTTGGATCAGGGTATTTCCCGATAAACCTATAACCAAGAAACCGGCAGAGGTTCGAATGGGTAAAGGTAAGGGAGCTCCTGAATACTGGGTGGCAGTAGTTAAGCCGGGAACTATCATGTTTGAGTCCAGTGGGGTAAGTAGAGAAGTGGCAGAGGAGTCGATGAGACTGGCCGCACAAAAGCTCCCGATTCAAACTAAATTTGTGGTAAGAAGGGATTACGTAGTCAGATAAGAGATGAATAATTCAGAGATCAAGTCACTCTCGATTGAGGAACTGCAGGAACGAATTGTTTCTGAAACGGAGAATCTGCAAAAACTGAAGTTTGCTCATGCGATTTCTCCCATAGAGAATCCTATGAAAATTAGGGTAGCAAAGCGTTTGATTGCCAGGATGAACACGGAGTTGACCATCAAACAAACTAATAAAGAATAACCATCTGATGGAGAGAAATTTAAGAAAAGAGCGTACCGGTACGGTGGTCAGCAACAAAATGGACAAATCCATTACTGTTCGTGTGGACCGTAAGCTGAAGCATCCGGTGTATGGAAAGTTTCAGCGAAAATCGAAGAAGTTCGTGGCCCATGACGAGAAGAATGAGTGCGGTATTGGAGATACCGTAAAGATCATGGAAACCAGGCCCTTGAGTAAACTCAAAAGATGGCGTTTAGTTGAAATCGTAGAAAAGGCCAAATAAGATGATCCAGCAGGAGAGCAGATTAAACATAGCAGATAACAGCGGAGCCAAAGAGGTATTGGTTATCAGGGTACTGGGTGGAACCAAAAGGCGATATGCCAGTATTGGTGACAAAGTAGTGGTGACTGTAAAGGACGCGCTATCTTCAAGCAACCTTAAAAAAGGCACTGTTTCCAAAGCAGTGATTGTCCGCACCAAGAAGGAAGTACGTCGCAAAGACGGTTCTTATATAAGATTTGAAGATAATGCAGCGGTGCTTTTAAGTGCTACCGATGAACCCAGGGGCACCAGGATCTTTGGCCCGGTTGGGCGTGAATTGCGGGAAAAGCAATTTATGAAGATTGTATCATTGGCACCAGAAGTGGTTTAGATATGAAAAGGATTAAGAAATTGCATATAAAAAGCGGGGATTCCGTGAAGGTAATCGCCGGCAATTCAAAAGGCAAGACGGGCAAAGTATTGGTAGTGGAACCTGGAAATTATCGGGCGATTGTGGAAGGGATAAATATGGTGACCAAACACGTGAAACCCAGTGCATCAAATCCCGAAGGGGGCATTGAGAAGAAAGAGGCTTCCATACACTTAAGTAATTTGATGCTGATAGACCCTGCTACCGGTGAGGCTACCAGAGTTGGCAGAAAAAAGGATGAGCAGGGGAAATTGCAGAGATATTCAAAAAAAACTGGTGAATTAATAAAAAATGGCTAGTCCCAGATTAAAAGAGAGATACCTGAATGAAATAGTACCGGAGCTGAGAGAGAAGTTTCAGTACAAATCGGTGATGCAGGTGCCCCGGTTAACCAAGATTTGTGTTAATAAGGGAATTGGAGATGCAGTGGCTGACAAAAAGTTAGTGGACCTGGGTGTAGAAGAGTTAACCAACATTACCGGTCAACGAGCAGTACAGACCAAATCCAAGAAGTCTATTTCAAATTTCAAGCTGCGTGATGGCATGCCCATCGGAGCCCGGGTAACCCTGCGTGGTGATAAGATGTATGAGTTTATGGACAGGTTGATGACCGTGGCATTACCCCGGGTTAGAGACTTCAGAGGTGTAAACGATAAAAGTTTTGACGGCAGAGGAAACTATACCCTGGGCGTTAAAGAACAGATTATTTTCCCGGAAATCAGTATTGACCAGGTGAACCGGGTCTCCGGTATGGACATCACTTTTGGCACTACCGCCAATACCGATGAGGAGAGCTATGAATTATTGAAGGCGTTTGGTATGCCCTTCAAAAATAAAAACAAAGACTAAATGGCAAGAAAATCCATAATAGCAAGAGAACGTAAGCGTGAAAGGCTGGTAGCAAAATATGCAACTAAGCGGGCAGAGCTGAAAGCAGCAGGGGACTACGAAGGGTTAGATAAATTGCCCAGAAACGCTTCCCCGGTTAGGTTGCACAACCGATGCAAGCTGACAGGCAGGCCAAAGGGCTATATGCGTAAATTTGGTATCTGCAGAGTCACTTTCAGAGAGATGGCAGCCAAAGGAATGATTCCTGGTGTAACCAAAGCAAGCTGGTAAAATCAAAGGGGTTATTGCTTTAATAAGAGTTAAAAGTTGACTAATTTTGCAGGCCGGTTTGGAGAGCCGATTTAGATAAAGAAAAAATACAATGACAGATCCAATTGCCGATTATTTAACCAGGTTGCGAAATGCTATCAGGGCAAATCATAGGATAGTTGAGGTGCCTTCTTCAAAAATGAAGAAAGAGATCACCAAGGTATTGCATGACAAGGGGTACATTCGAAACTACAAATTCGAAGACAACGCTGGCCCACAGGGTACCATTAAAGTGGCGTTGAAGTATAACCCCGAAACCAAGACACCATCTATCCAGCAACTGGAGCGCATCAGTAAGCCTGGTTTGAGAAAATATGCCAATGCGGATGAACTGCCCAGGGTATTGAATGGACTGGGAATAGCTATTTTATCCACCTCCAAGGGAATTATGACGGATAAGGAGGCGCGTAATCTACATATTGGTGGTGAAGTATTGTGTTACGTGTATTAAGAATTTGAATTGAAATGTCAAGAATAGGCAATAAACCCATAGTACTTCCTGAAGGTGTAACGGTTGACGTTTCTGCTAAGAACGTGGTTACTGTGAAAGGACCCAAAGGAGAGCTTCAACAGCAAGTAGATGCTGATATTGAAGTAAAACTGGAGGATGGCACCATCAATCTGGCCAGGCCAACCGAGCAGAAAAGACATAAGTCCTTGCACGGATTGTACCGGTCGCTGGTAAATAACATGGTAACCGGAGTCAATGAGGGTTATAAGAAAGAATTGGAGCTGGTAGGGGTTGGCTACAAAGCAACTGCACAGGGCAATTTGCTGGAGTTGAGCCTGGGTTACTCACACAGTATATTCTTTGCTATTCCGGAGGAACTTTCTATCAAAGCAGAAACTCTGAAGGGTAAGAATCCAATAGTGACCCTGGAAGGTATTGACAAGCAGTTGGTTGGTCAGGTTGCGGCCAAGATAAGGTCGTTGAGAAAAGTAGAGCCTTACAAAGGCAAGGGAGTTCGTTTTGTGGGTGAACATATTCGACGTAAAGCTGGTAAGACAGCTGCAAAATAAGTGCTATGGCAACTAAAAAAGTAAATAGAAGATCAAGAATTCGGTACAGCATCAGGAAGCGCATTAGCGGTACCGCTGAGAAGCCCAGGTTGTCCGTATTTAAAAGTAATAAGGCAATTTATGCTCAATTGATTGATGACGAGCAGGGCCATACTATTGCAGCAGCCTCGTCAAAAGAAATCAAAGACTCCGGGCTTAATATTGAAACCGCCAAGGAGGTAGGAAAGAAAATTGCAGAAAAAGCTAGCTCAAGTGGAGTGGAGAAGGTGGTTTTTGATAGAGGAGGATATTTGTATCATGGTAGAATTAAGGCCCTGGCGGATGGTGCCAGAGAAGGCGGATTAAACTTCTAGAATATGTCACAAAGTAACATTAAATCGGTAAAGGCCAGTGAGATAGATCTCAAGGAGAGGGTAGTGGCTATCAAACGAGTAGCCAAGGTGGTAAAAGGAGGCCGCAGGTTTAGTTTTTCTGCCATTGTTGTAGTTGGCGATAGTAACGGTGTGGTAGGATACGGGTTGGGGAAAGCCAACGAGGTTACCGATGCCATCACCAAGGGTATTGACGATGCCAAGAAAAACCTGGTAAAGGTACCGGTTTATAAAAATACTGTTCCTCACCAGGCCATTGGTAAGTTTGGAGGCGGACTTGTGTTGTTGAAGCCGGCAGCTCCGGGAACCGGTGTAATTGCCGGTGGAGCGATGAGGGCGGTTTTGGAGAGTGCTGGAATAAAGGATGTATTGGCCAAATCCAAGGGTTCTTCCAATCCGCACAATGTGGTGAAAGCCACTTTCAATGCCCTGGCACAGATGAGAGACGCTTATACAGTAGCGCAGCAGCGCGGAGTATCTTTGTCAAAAGTTTTTAATGGGTAAAGCCATGGGAAAAGTAGCAGTTACACAAATACGCAGTACAATCAACCGACCAAAAAGACAGAAATTGACCATTAAGGCTTTGGGGCTGGGGAAATTAAATAAAACTGTGGAGCATGAGGCAACCCCTCAGATAGTGGGTATGATTAATAAGGTAAGCCATCTGGTTACTGTAAAAGAACTTTAAAAATGAAATTGCATACACTTAAGCCCAATACCGGGTCAACCAAGAGTAGAAAGCGCGTAGGAAGAGGTCAGGGATCAGGCAGAGGTGGTACTTCAACCAGGGGCCACAAAGGCGCAAAATCCCGTTCCGGATACTCACAGAAACTGGGATTTGAGGGTGGCCAAATGCCATTGCAACGACGTGTTCCAAAGTTTGGGTTCAGAAATCCAAACCGGGTGGAGTACAAGGCGATCAACCTGGATACCTTACAGCAACTGGCTGAATCTTCCAAGGAAAAAGCAATTACCTTCGACTTGCTGGTAGCCAATGGTTTGGCAGGGAAGAAAGATCTGGTAAAAATACTGGGACGTGGAGCGTTAACCGAA
>JAUIKU010000328.1 GCA_030430675.1 Bacteroidia bacterium
CGGGCGCTTCTGATTCACCTTTTAGCTTGACCACGAGATTTGTCAAAGAACGAAAAGAAGAAAAAAAAAGCCCCCCTCCTGTCTGCTGTGGAGAGAGGCCATCCCAAAAACCGATTTAAGTATACACTTGAAAACGGTTCTTAAGTGAATCACATACAATCCAATCGCCTTAATTATAATTGCCCATAATCTTAATTCGAATTGGTATGCTGATCCGCGATTCGTTACCGAATCAGCGGACTGCTATATTTACCATCTGACAATGGCCGCCAAACCATCTTTGTGCCAAATGGATACGATTGCAAAGGAATTATCTGAAGTGAAGTGGTAAAAATAGGAAAACCAATCAAAGTACCCACCCTTTCCAAGTTTGCACTTGGATCAACTATCACTCAGATAGTATAAAATTTCAAGGTTGTTTTGTAGATAACTCGATTAGCTCTTTAAGGAGTGCCATTGAAAATCAAAAAACAAAAGAAAAAGTTTTAATCATTTCAATTGTGTGCTCTGCCTTTATTACTATGCAAATATACATTAAATTTTAACATAGGACATACCCCAAAGAGGGTAATTTTAAAATTTCCCGTGTTATCTTAAAACCTACACTCTCCCGGAAATAATTCCGGGAGAGTACATTCCCCGGAAGCTTTACTGCCGAAGAATGGTGCAGGCCTTTACATAAACTACACCAAATTTTACTTCCGGATTCCTTGTGAACCCTTCTTTTCTCTGGTACATCATACTTCTTCATACATCCATCCAACGGTGGTTGAGAAGCGGATATACCAGTTTTTCTTATGGAAGCCTCAACGATCCCTTAGATCGAGGTACGGACGGTGTAGTATGTATGCCGTACACTGGACTTCTCATAGCATGTTTACACCTGCAAAAGCAGGGTCAACTGGATACAGTATCTCGTATACCAAGAACTGTACCAAGTTTAATATCCTTTATTGATTTCCTTTTCTTTTTTGTCAAACTTAAACGCTACGGTTACCTCATGCGATCCCATATTGAATTGCTGGAAGCGCTGGAAGGAAACGTCGTAAGAGTAATATAGCTTGAAGGCGTTGAGTTTAGTACCTAATAAAATACCCAAGGCGCCCAAAGAGCGGTAAGAAAGTCCCGCAATCAGCTGATCATCCAGAAAACCTGCCTTGAGGTTAAAATCGACCTGAAAAGGAGAGTTTCTGATCTGACGAATCAACAGCGAGGGTTCGATATTCATGCTCTTCTCGGGAATATCAAATTTGTGTCCCAGATTAAAGGTATAGAACTGGAAAAAAGACTGACGATCTGTTGTCCCGGCGATATCATCCAGGCGGCTGCGCACCAGGTTATTGAAAGTCAAACCGAAAAAAGTATTTTCGTATAAGGTACCGTAAAAACCAATGGCGGCATCAAATACCCCCTGGCCATTCAGGAAATCCTCCAGCAAATCATCGCCTTGCATAAAGAAATTACTGCCTACAATTTCATTGTCGACCGTCATTTCCTGAAACTCGGAGAAGAAACCGGCTGAAATCTTAGCCACTTCCCGGTCGCGATTTTCAAACTTAAAGCGGAATGCTACGTCCATCTGCACTTTCAAACGTGACAATTGTGCAGCAGATTCGGACAGCACGCCTACCCCCAAACCAAAGGTTTTACCAATTGGCCCGTTGTAATAAGCGGCATAAGTTTTGGGGGAATCCTCAAACCCCGACCACTGAGCACGAGCATTGAGCTGAAGATTATACGATTCGTCGAATCCGGCCGCAGCGGGATTGATCAAAATTGGATTTACGGTATAGTGCATAAAAATGGCCTCATCCTGAGCAACCATCCATTTGGCACAACATAAAACGGCTAAGAGTAAAAGTATTTTTTTCATCGGAAATCGGTTAATATGCTTTGGGAATTATTATGAGAGCCCGCCACTCCCGGAGCGGCGGGCAAGGTTGCTTTCGATTATTCGGTAATAATGGTCAATGATCCTCTTTCCTGAATAGTACCATCTGGAGACGTATACTCAAGGATGAAGTAGTAAGGGCCTTCCGGCAATCTTTCTCCATTTTGAGAAGTACCCGCCCAGCTATTATCGTAATTGTCTGTTTCGAAGACCAACTGTCCCCAGCGATTGTAAATCTCCAGGTGGTTGTCTGGCAATTCGCCGATACAGAAGATGATAAACTCATCGTTCAGACCATCTCCATCAGGGGTGATCACGATGCGCTCGGACAGACAAGGATAACGTTTATCTTCAACAATACCGGTAAACTCTTCGAGTGTTGTCTGACAGCCATTGGAGTCTTCCACACGTAGCAGGTATTCACCCGGACACAGTTCCGTTACGATATTTTCGGTGGTGGATGCCCCCTGAATATTGAGCCAGCGATAGATATAAGATCCACTACCTCCCGTTACATTGGCCCGCACGGAGCCATTACAAGGATTGCCCTCTGTAGCTGGTTCCGTAAGAATCTCTACCGCAATCGGTTCAGGATTTGACAGATCAAACGTTTGCACCAATTCGCAATCATTGCGGTCGGTAACCGTCAGGGTGTAAGATCCGGCAGCCAGGAAGCTGTTATCTGGGCCCAATTCATCATTGCTCCAGTAGTAAATAAAGTCACCGGCACCACCAGTGGCCGCTACTTCAATCGAGCCGTCAATTTCATCAAAACAACTGATATTGTCTATTTCCGAAATCAAGGTGATGGCAGGAGGCGCGGTCAACTCTACAGTTCCCTCAACGGTACACCCTACCCCATCAACGACCACCAGATTGTACACTCCGGCACTTGCTCCGGAAAGCTGTGCACTTGGTCCGGTTTGGATCAATTCTCCATCTTTTTCCCACTCGTAGGTCAAGGTTCCCTGACCGTCAACGGCAGTGGCCAATACACGACCATCTTCCGCTTCACTACAACTTACGTCGTAGTTGTTAAAGCTTGAAGTCACCTGCAAACTAGAGAGTGACAGATTGGAGGCAGTGCCAATTGTATAGGTTCCCTGAATGGTTGCACCGGTAGCGTCAACTACTGTATAAGTATAGGAGCCTGCAGGTACTCCGGTCAGATCTTCAGAATTTCCCACAACGGCACCCTGGCTGTTTCTCCAGGTCACGGTAAATGGTTCTGTACCCGCCAGTGTCAAGTCAATAGCACCGTCTTCATCTCCCAAACAGTTTACATCGGTTCCCGACAAAGTCATTGGCGTCAGCATTTGAATCACTACAGCAGGCAAGGTGACGGTACAACCATTGGCATCGGTCACAACAATGGTATAGGTACCCTCCATCAGGTTGGTCATTGGATTGCCGGTTGGATTGCCATTGATGGTATAGCTATAATTTTCGGTTCCACCGGTTACACCTACCTCAATCATACCCGTTCCTCCTGCTCCATCATCATCATTGATCAGGTTGGTTACAGTAGCCGCCAGTGCATCAGGTTCTTCCACAGTAACTGAACCGGTAAATTCATTACCGTTGTCATCAGTAACAATCCAGGTGTACACGTCAGGTGGCACATTGGTAAATAAGAATTCACCATTATTATTACCGGTCATTGG
>JAUIKU010000329.1 GCA_030430675.1 Bacteroidia bacterium
AACCGGTTTTGTAAATGTACTGAGGGTTCAGATGGATGAGGAAGAACTTAAAGCAAACTTGGATTTCCTCAGGGATAATCAAAAATCAGCAATAGCCGCCTTTCGCAACCTAATAAATATGACACCAGACGTGGAAATTAAAATCCCTGATTCAATGGCGTTGGTCAAACTGGAATATTTAGAGCAGGCACTCGCCGATAGTATGATAGAAAACAATTTACAGATCCGGGAGTTGCAATTCGAAACTCAGGCCAAGGAGCAGCAGGTTGAAGTAGCCAGGATGATGTCAAAACCCACATTCACCGTAGGGCTGAATTATACCATTATTGGAGAACGGTCAGGTATTGACCTTCCCGATAATGGTAAAGACGCATTGCTATTACCGCAACTGGGAATGAGCATCCCACTCTTTCAGAAAAAGTACCGGGCTCTTGAAAACCGGAGTATCATGGAAAAGGAACAACTTCAATATGATCTGGAAAGTAAAATGAGTTCGCTGTCATCGGACCTGGAATACCTGATCAGGGATCATATAGACGGAAACCGCCGGATGACATTGTTCCGTCAACTGAATCTACTGGCTGAAAGGTCATTATCCCTGCTTCAAACAGAATTCAGCACGGGGAAGACCGACTTTGAGGAAGTTCTTCGAATGGAGCGGAAGATGCTCGCCTACCAACTGGAAATAGAAAGGGCCCGGGTAGATATTAATAATGCCGTTTACAAAATCAATTACTTAGTCGGAAATGAAAAATTTAAAAATTAAGCAACTTCTCCTGGGAACAGGAATACTGATCGTGGGGATACTACTAGGCCGTTGGTTATTTGGTTCCCAGGCCCCTCCTGTAAGTCATTCGGACCACCAGCATGAAAATATCGCAGAAACCTGGACCTGCGCCATGCATCCTCAGGTAAGAACCAACCAGGCCGGAAAGTGTCCTATATGTGGTATGGACCTGATCCCTGTCACTGGTACTGACAATCAGGTTCTGGATATCAACCAGATCCAAATGTCGGAAGCAGCAATGAAACTGGCAGACATCCAAACTGTGGTTGTTGGCACTTCTTCACCTGAAAAGCAGGTATATCTACCGGGGAAAATAGAGGCCGATGAAAGAGGTATAGCCAATGTAACAGCGCATTTCAGTGGAAGAGTAGAAAAACTCTTTGCGGACTTTACCGGGCAGTTTATTAAAAGGGGCCAACTGTTGGCCACCTTGTACTCTCCGGACCTGGTGACCGCACAAAAAGAACTGTTTGAGGCTATGAAATTCAAGTCTACCAATCCCTCTTTCTACCAGGCGGCCGTACAAAAACTAAAACTATGGGAACTTACGGACCATCAAATCCGGGCCATTGAACAAAGGGGTGAACCTCAGTATAATTTTAATGTTTATGCACCCAGGCCCGGCACCATAATTAGTAGAAAAATTTCCGAGGGTGAGCACGTTATGGATGGTCAGACGCTTTTTGAAATCGCTGACCTGGACAAACTATGGGTGCTTTTTGATGCTTATGAAAGCGATCTTTCATGGATAAAGGTAGGAGATTCCATTTCATTCAAGGTACAGTCACTACCTGGCCGTTCTTTTAAAAGTGTGGTCACCTTTATCGACCCGGTAGTCAATAACCAAACCCGTACTGCTTCCATCCGTACTGAAATCGCCAATATCGACAACCAGCTGAAACCGGAAATGTTCGTTGAGGGCATAATCAATGCCGGTCTGAATTCCAATGAATCCGCCCTTACCATACCCAAAACCGCGGTGCTATGGACCGGGAAACGGGCAGTGGTTTATGTGAAACAACCTCAATACCATCAACCTACCTTTGAATTCCGGGAAATAGAGCTGGGCACTGATGCCGGAGCGTTTTATGTGGTTAACCAGGGATTGGCTGCCGGTGAGGAAATTGCTACCAATGGTGTTTTTAAAATAGATGGCGCAGCTCAGCTTCAAGGGAAAATTTCTATGATGAACCCCGAGGGCAACATGATGCCTGGTGGTCATCAGCATCATGAAGTAAACATGGAATCTATAAGTACCATGGAAGTTCCCAATGAGTTCAGGGATCAGCTTAAAAATATATTTCTTTCCTACCTTCCGCTAACTGAAGCACTGGTAAATGAAAACATTGCGGACACCCGACATTCCGGAAAAGAATTAATAGAAGCTATCAAACAGGTCCCTGAGCACGATTTAAGTGCGGAAGCCACCACACAGTGGCAAACCGACAAAAAAGTATTGATGAGCGCTACACAATCTATTAGTAACGGGGCACGCATTGGTGATATGCGTAAAGTGCTTCCGGTACTGAGTGACCAACTTTATCACAGCCTGGTACGATTCCAGGTGGCAACAGGAGGATACAGAATATTCTGCCCCATGGCCTTTGACAACCACGGTGCCTTTTGGATAAGTGAGTCGGAAGAAATACGCAATCCCTATTTGGGTGAAAAGATGTTAACATGTGGAACCATAGAAGAAAAGTTAAAATGATTCTTTGGTCATATACAGGTAAAAACTCCCTTTGTGTGACAGATTGTTATAAATTTGCAGTTAACCAATTTAGCCCTTAAACTAAATAATCCGGTAATGAAAAACCTTGTGATTTTTTCGACGTTCTTGGTTCTGTGGGGCTGCAATCAAACCAAACAGTCCCCCTCAGAGAGCGCTGCTGAAGATACACCGGTCACCGAAAAGTTCACTGTGGTAGACCCTTTCTCAGATACCAACCTGGTGGACAACATCAAACTCTATGACCTGGATAACAACCCGATCGATCTGCGTACATTTGCCGGTAAAAAGATATTTCTTAATTTCTGGGCTACATGGTGCAAACCGTGCATTATGGAAATGCCTAGTATAGAACGTGCACAACAGTTGTTGGAGGAAGAAGATTATATCTTCCTGCTGGCATCCGATGAACCGGTAGGCCGTATTAAAAGGTTTCAGGCAACCAGGGATTTTGAACTTAAACTTATTCGAGTTGAATCTGCTTTCCCTGACATAGGCATACTTTCTTTACCAACCACATTAATCATTGACCAGCAGGGAAGGATTGTAATGAATCAAATTGGCGCCCTGGAGTGGGATGCTCCTGAAGTAATTCAAAAACTGCGAAGCCTAAGCATGTAATTAGTCGGATTTACTGAGGTAATTATCCGATCTCTATTTTAACATCGTCCGTCAACGGATGGCCCACGCAGGTTAGTACATACCCTTCCTCGCGTTCGGCATCTGAAAGACCCTCTTCTTCGTCCATTTTGATTTTACCCGAGACCAACTTACCCCGGCAGGCGGTACATAAACCACTTTGACAGGAGTAGGGCAAATCAATGTCCTGATCAAGTGCGGTCTCCAAAATAGTAGCATCCGGTGCAACGGTAAACTTGAACTCCTCACCATCATACACCACTGTCACCTCCCGGGTTTTCTCTTCTGTATCTGTTGATTGGGCAACGGTTTTATCAATGGTGGGAGCAACAAAGCTCTCTTTAAACAGCTTATT
>JAUIKU010000330.1 GCA_030430675.1 Bacteroidia bacterium
AAAGTGCCGAAACCATGATGTCTTTTTCAGACGGTCAACCGTTTCCCTCCGGGGCATTGTCCGGCCAAAGCGCCATAGCAGAAGCTTTTAATAAACTTGGCAATTGAAATGATCAAAAGTTGTTCACGACACTTAGAAAAAAATCAGATACCTACTAACTCTACACATTTGCTGAAGCATATTGGCAGAGGCCAAGCGACACCGGTTGCTCTAATGGTGGCAGGACTGTTAATTATACTCCTTTCAGTCCTGTCCGCCATTGCTCAGGACGCCAATCCCAGTGCAATTAAAACATTTAAAGCCGGTGCGGCTACCGCTAACATTACTCCTCCTTTGGGAGGTATCATTGTGGGAGGATATGCCAATAATCCGGCTACCTATGTACATGACGAACTGCACGCACGCTGCCTGGTGCTAAACGATGGCAAAACAAACCTGGTATTCGTGGTGGCGGATAACATTGGGTTGAACCGCGATGTGATTGATAGCGCCAAAGCAATAATACAACAGGAATTGAACATACCACGGTCGAATATATTGATATCGGCAACCCATACCCATTCGTCAATTAGTGCCAATGGAACAGGCAAAGCATACCGGGCATATAGTATAGGGGCACCTTTCAACAGCTATCAGAAACATATAGTCAGACGTTTTGCCGATGTGGTACGTATTGCTGTCAATAACCTGGAACCCGCTCAAATTGGCTGGGGAGTAGGTCATGTTCCCGAGCATGTTTTCGTCCGCAGATACTCAATGAAACCCGGCACCCCTATGCCAAACCCCCTGGGAGGGCAGGATAAAGTGGTGATGAATCCGGGGGGTAATCCCAACATCGTCGACCATTCCGGTGAAAATGACCCGGAAGTGTCATTTATATCGGTGCGGTCAACTGCTGGCCAGCCCATCGCCCTGCTGGCTAACTATTCCCTTCACTATGTGGGAGGTGTTCCCATGGGACATATATCCGCAGACTACTTTGCAGTGTTTGCGGACCGCATGCAGGAATTGTTAAAGGCGGACCGGCAAGACCCTCCATTTGTTGGAATCATGTCCAATGGTACCTCCGGCAATATCAACAACAACAACTATTTGGCACCCCGGATTAAGAAGGATCCCTATGTTCAAATGAGGTTGGTGGCCGATGATGTCGCCAGAGAGGTATACCGAATCCATAGTTCAATTGAATACCATGATTGGGTACCATTGGGTGCTGCCGAGGAAGAACTTAACCTGAAGGTGCGCAGGGCTTCTAAGAAATTACTTAAACGCGCTCACTGGGTACTTAACAGACCGGATACCGTGACACCGGTACACAGACTGGAGGAAATATATGCCAGAAGGATCATTCAACACGAAGAAACCTGGCCCGATAAAGTAGATATCGTACTTCAAACATTTCGACTGGGTGATTTGGGAATAGCAGCCATACCGTTTGAGACTTTTGCCGAAACGGGGTTGGAAGTAAAAGCAAAAAGCCCGTTTAAACAATCATTTACTATCGAACTGGCCAATGGCAGTTACGGCTATTTGCCCCGGCCGGAGGACCATGAACTTGGAGGTTATGAAACCTGGCTCACCACCAACAGGGTGGAATTGGAAGCCTCAAGAAAAATCGTGACCAAGCTGATGGATTTGTTTGATAGAATAGAATAACACATTGAAAATAAGTAACATAAATATATTAATTGAGAAATTGTATCAACTCAATCATGAAGATAACTATGAATTTTTTCAACATACATAGAAAGTATTATTCAGGGTTTACCATTTGGTTAATATTACTGGCAGGTGTCACATGGGGTTGCCAGGAAGAAGTATCGGTAAAAATTGATAAATCGCAACTACTTCCCTCCCCGCAAAAGGTTAAGTTCAGGGAAGGCAACGCTATTAATCCAGCGGAAATTGAAACTATTTATCTGTATTCGGAAATAGACGAAGACGCCAGGTTTGCCGCCGAGTTGTTAAAAGGCCAGATCCAGCAGCTTTTTGGCAGGGAAGCCGATATTCAGGTAGTTCACTCTTATCAGGACCTGTCCCTTCCGGCAGTGGTGCTGGGCATTGCCGCAGAAGACTCGGAGTTCGCGGCTTTTAGCTCCAGCCTTCCCGCTCCCAAGGCGGAAAACGAGCAGTCATACGTATTGGATATAGCTAAAGACCTGGTAGCTATATCCGGTGGAGGAGACGCCGGACTATTTTATGGCGTTCAAACCTTTATTCAATTGATGGAAGAATCAAAATGGGCAAACCAGCCCCTCAGCGGCATGATAATAGAGGACTGGCCGGAGCTGGAACTTCGCTGGGTACACTACAACTACTTTTTTCACCTGGATCGCTTTGAATACCTTAAGGAGTCCATCGAAAAACTGGCCAAATACAAGGTGAACGGAATTGTTTTTGAGTTTGAAGACCGCTTTAAGTATCAGACCCAGCCATTTGTGGGTGCACCCACTTCTTTGACTCCGGAGCAGGTTAAGGAACTTACCTATCATGCCCATAAATACCATATTGATATTATTCCCCTGGTACAGGGGTTCGGGCATGCGGCATACCTGCTAAAGCATGAGGAGTTAAAGCACCTGCGGGAAGATCCGGAGATCTACCAATCCTTTTGTCCATTAAGGGAAGGTACCTATGAATTTATTTTCGACCTGTTTCAGGAAACCATAGATGCCACACCCGGGGTGGAATATTTTCACGTAGGTGGAGATGAGGTAAGAGTTATGGGCAAATGCTCGCTTTGTCGTGAGAAGAAAGAGGAAATAGGAGAGTTGGGTTTACAACTGACCTGGCTGAACCGGGTGCAGGAATTTATGAAAGAAAGGGGCAGGACCCTGGTATACTGGGATGATATGCCTTTAAAGCAAGCTGGAGTTTACAAGACTACCTACAACCCGGCTGACCAAACATTCGACTCCGTTTGGGCTGAAGGGACCAAGAAGTTGGGAGGGATCATCGACCAGTTTCCGGATGATGGTGTATACATGCGTTGGAATTACCGCATGGCCAGGGATAAGGGGAACCTGAAAATACTGGATTGGTACCGGGAAAACAACTTTAAGGCCATGATAGCCACTGCGGTTATTGGCGACTATCCGCTGATTCCTGACTACAAAACCATGCCCGCTTACATCAAAAGTTTTGTTACCCTGGGGGCAGAGAAAGAAGTGATGGGAGAATTGTGTACCGCCTGGGGCGATGATTCCGGAAACCACTTTGAAATCTACTGGCTGGGGTTTTTGGAGTCATCGGAATATGCCTGGAGCAGTAAAGACCCCGCCACCCTGGAACAATACTGGGAAAAATATATTCGCCGGTTTTTCGGACCCAATACAGAGGGACTGATCCCGGCCTTTCACAATTTATCGGAACGGGTTGATTTTTGGGATGTTGGATTGATGGAGAAGGGAAATAAACGCCGCAAAGGTTACCGGCTCAAGTCCTTGCCTGATTTCCAAACAGTACCGGAGGAAGGAAGCTGGAGCCAGCATTTTCAACCAT
>JAUIKU010000331.1 GCA_030430675.1 Bacteroidia bacterium
GGTAACCCGCTATGGAAGAAATTCCCACTACTGAACCTTGTCTCTCAATAATAGAAGGCAGGCAAAACTTGGTGGCAAATACCGACCCATAAAAATTAATATCCATTACCTGCCGGATCACATCCAGATCAACTTCTTCAAACAAGGCACGCATGGAAATACCGGCATTGTTGATCAGCACATCAATTCCACCGTAATGCTCAATTGCCAACTGGGCCATTCTTTGATTATCGGATTGCTGACTGACATCGGCCATAATGGTAGCCACTTCAATGCCTTGAGATCTCAGCCAGTTGGCAGCCTCCATCAATGGCTGCTCCCGCCGACCGGTGATAAGCAGTTTGGATCCTTTGCTACCAAATTCATGAGCCAGGGCCTTGCCTATGCCGGAACTTCCACCAGTAATAACTACAACTTTACCTTGCATTTTGATTGGTGATCTACCGCCCAAATCTAACTAAATATTTAGATTTGATGGCTTTTGGCCCATGAAGTATCTCTATTATACACTTGTTATAGGCAGTTGCCTGACTCACCTGACAGCACCGTCACTGTGCTTGGCGGCCGGGGTACAGGGCAGAATTACCGATGAAAAAGGTGAAGGTCTGGCCTTTGCTACCATACATGAGAAAAACACCACCAATGGCACCACATCAAATGCGCTGGGTTATTATCAACTGGAACTGGAATCCGACAGCGCCATAATTGTATACCAGTATGTTGGCTACCAAACAGTTGAAAGAACCATTTATAATACTTCTGACAGTATAAGGGTGGATGTAAAGCTGATGCCCGAAGTAGTTACTTTGGATGCAATAACAGTAAAACCAGGGGCGGAGGACCCTGCCATTCAAATTGTCCGTAATGCTATCGCCAATCGTCAAAAACATCTTCAGGAAACAGACGATTACCGCTGTGAAGTATACATAAAGGGAATGCAAAGACTGGACCAGGTTCCGGATAATATATTAGGAATACCTGTGGCAGTGGATACCGGCATTATCTACCTGTCGGAAAGTGTTTCGGAGCTGAGCTTTAAAAGACCGGATAAGGTGAAGGAACAGGTGATTAGTAGTAAGGTCAGTGGGGATAACCGGGCCTTTAGTTACAACCAGGCTTCAGAAATGCTGATCAATTTTTACGAAAACCAGATATATTCAGAAGGCTTAAGTGAACGGAGTTTCATATCACCCATAGCTGAAAATGCCTTTATATTTTATGACTATGAACTGTTAGGAACTACCAATGAAGACGGCAGGATCCTGAATAAGATCCGGGTCATTCCCAAAAGAAAACACGACCCTTCTTTTTCAGGTGAAATATACATCATTGAGGGCTCCTGGAGGTTACACAGTTTGAATCTTCTGTTAACCAAAGAACACCAAATTGAGTTTGTGGACAGTCTGCGGGTAAAACAAGTATTAGCCCCCGTAGGCCAGGCTCCCCGGGAGATGTGGACGGTATTGACACAGCAATTTGACTTTCTACTCAATGCTTTTGGTTTCAAGGGGTATGGATATTTTGTTGGTGTCTATAAAGATTACCAGGTCAATCAGGGGTTTAACAAGAAGTACTTTTCCAATGAAATTGTCAGGGTAGATCCCAGATCGAACCAAAAGAATAAGGACTATTGGGTTAAAACCCGGCCAATTCCATTGACCATAAAGGAAATAGAAGACTACCGGGTAAAGGACAGCCTGCAAATCATCAAAGAGAGTAAGCCTTACCTGGACTCAGTGGACCGCAAGACCAACCGCATAACCCCGGTAAATATCTTGTTAACAGGTAAGACTATTAACAACACCTACCGGGAAACTTCCTGGAATTTCAATCCCCTGGTGCAAATGCTCCAGTTCAATACGGTGGAGGGTTTTGTAGCTTATTTCCGGCCCACCTTTACCCAAAAATTTGAAGACTTTCGGTACTACCGGGTTTCACCTGAATTGAGATATGGATTTAGCAACGAGCGGTTTAATGCCCGGATAAACGTCCGTTATTTTTATAATCCTCATAAATTCGCCTCGCTGCGGCTTTCCGCAGGACGTTTCGTGGAACAATATAACCAGGACAGTCCTTTGGAAGCCATAGATAATACCCTCTACTCGTTGCTATTGGAGGAGAATTATCTGAAAATCTATGAGAAACTGCATTTTACCATCCGTCACCAGGTGGAAATGGTTAATGGTTTGTATCTAAACACATCGGCGGACTGGTCCCAAAGAAACCCGTTACAAAATACCACCGACTACAGTTTTCGAGATAAAACTGAATCCACATATACCTCCAACTTCCCGGAAAATGAAGAATTGGATGATACAGAGTTTGAACGGCACCAGGCATTTCAAATTGAGGCCTCGCTTAAATGGCAGCCTGGACAGAAGTATATTACACGACCTTTTAGAAAGTTCATTACCAAGACAGTATTTCCTGCCTTTACGTTGTCATTTCGAGGGGCATTCCCGGATATCATGGGTTCTGATCTCAATTACCAAATGATATCTGGCAGGATAAGTCATGATTTCAAGATGGGATTGTGGGGAACGGGCAAGGTACTGATGGAAGCTGGCGGTTTTATAAATAAAGACAGTCTCAGTTTTATTGACTACAAACACTTCAACGGAAACAGGACCGTATTCGGCCATTTCGAAACCGGCAACTTCCAGTTGCTTGACTACTACCGGTACAGTACTGCAAATTCATACTTTCAGGGTCACTATGAACACCATTTCAATGGTTTCATTTTTAACAAAGTACCATTCTTGAGAAAATCAAAAATTCAGGCAGTAGCTGCACTCAACTATCTTCACACGGAATCAACCGAGGGGTATTGGGAACTGGGTGTGGGGATTGAACATATATTTAAAATACTCAGAGTCGATTTTTACAACAGCTGGCACTCCGGAGCACATGAACGCTCCGGTATTCGGTTTGGAATAGGTTATTAACAGACCTACTGACTGGCTTGCCCGTCAAGCACCGAAACATATCCCTTGATCTCCCCCTGAGAGTACTTAATCTGGTAGTAATAAATTCCGGGTGGAACATCCGATCCATCCCACTGGAAGTCCAACCTGCTATCTTCAAAAACCTGCTTACCCCAACGATTGTATATGGTAACCCCTTCAAACTGGTTTTGGCAATTGCCGGGTGGCAGGTCCTGAACATAATACACCGGGTTGTACTGATCCCCATTGTAGGGTGTGAACACATTACTGGGCTGAATGCTTTCCAGGTCTACCGTTCCCTGCAAAATATCGATAGCCAGAGAGATGGTGTCTGCCTGGCCGCTGAGACAATTGTTGTCACTTACCAGAAATTGAAAATTAAACTGTCCACTGCCATCATTGGCCACAATATCCTCACAGCTGGGTGTCCATGAAAAATTGGTTTCGACAATACCAACCCCAGAAACAGGAGTAAAACTAACACCGGAAGGAAGTGGCATTGCATCATCTCTTACCAGGTCCAGGTAAATTGAATCATTATCCTCATCTG
>JAUIKU010000086.1 GCA_030430675.1 Bacteroidia bacterium
ATCAGTTGCAAGGTATCCATACTCTGCATCAGGTCCGCTTTCACAGACAATATTCCCATCTTCTACGTACCACTTCTCGGTGCCGTGAATGGCCCACCCACCGAGATCCTTTCCATTGAAAAGGGCAGTCGCCGGCGGTAGCTCCTTAATTTTAATATTTCTGAAGCGGACCTCATGTCCGTGATCCTGGAGACCAATATGGCCTTCTTTGGCCTGACCGTATTGGGGATATTTGGAAAACTTGCTGGAAGCTACCATTGACTTCCAGTCGGGGGAATTGATCAGGTACTCCGCGGTTTTATGCCCGTTAAGCCAGTGTTCTACGTGACCATTGTTGACAACGATTCTGGCCGTGTTCCATTCACCAACAGGTTTGGCATAATCCTCGGGGGGAGCCTGCAGGTCGTAATTCGCCGCGGTAAGTTGCCGGCCGATGTCTTTACCTTCCGATAGGCTGATGGCGGTCTGATTATCTAGTATTTGATATTCGGGAGCCGAATGCCAGATCTGATCTCCTTCGTTTTCCACCGCCAGATAAAGAATGCCGCTATTGGCAGAATCCGTAGCCATGAAATCCAGCTCCAGTTCGAAATTGGAATACTTCTTCCGGGTGATCAAGTCTCCACCACCAGAGTGACCTGCGGTGGGTTTCTCTACTATCAGTTGGCCATCGGTAACACGCCATCCTTGCTCCGGGAATGACGCCTTATTATATCCTTTCCATTGATCGGTTGATGTTCCATCGAACAATAACTCCCATCCGGCTTCCATTTCTGCGGTGGTAAGTGTATTTGGTCCACTGATATGTTCCTGGCTGTTCTCTGCCGGCGATTCGCTATGGCTCTTTTCATTTGACCCGGAGCAAGCGGCAAACACAGTGGCCATAACTAGTAACAGTGTTAAGTGTAGGTTGTTGAATTTCCTCGTAAGCATTGTAGTTGTTCTAAAATTTATTTATTCATTAATATCTTCAGTTAAGAAACCCGGTTGGCGACGATTTTTACCAGTAATCCCCAACAGGTGATCCCCCAGATCTTCCCGGGCTTCCCTGGCAATTGCCTGAATTTCTTCCACAACTTCAGGATACAGCTCCTGAATATCATAAGTCTCGCCAGGGTCTCTTCTGAGATCATAAAGTGCTATTGATACGGTATCGCGGGAATAAGGTCCCTGAAGCCCGTCATTAGCCGGTAACACCTGGCGGTAGGACCTGGAAATATGAGGGAAAGTCATTTTCCAGTGCCGGTAACGTATGGCCTGCAGGTTATTTCGGCCATAATAATAATAGAATGTCTCTCTGGGGTCAGCATTTTTTTCTCCGCTAAGTAATGGCAATATACTAACACCGTCAATCTTATGCTCAGGCAGGCTGGTCCCGGTTATGGTGGCGATAGTAGGCATTATGTCCAAGGCGCTGGCCAGACGGTTGCATATTGTCCCCGGTGTAATCTTTGCAGGCCATTTCATGATACAAGGTACCCGCTGTCCTCCTTCAAAAGTAGTCCCTTTGCCTTCCCGCAATCCTGCAGTAGAACCCGCGTGATTGCCAAAATTCAGCCAGGGCCCGTTGTCACTGATAAAGATCACCAGGGTGTTATCCGAAAGGTTTAGTGTTTCCAGGGTTTCAATGATTTGTCCTACGGACCAGTCGATTTCCATGATCACATCGCCATACAGCCCCTGCTCACTTTTACCCTTGAACCTCTCGGAAACTCCCAGCGGCACATGCGCCATGGTGTGGGGTACATATAAGAAGAATGGACCCGATTGGTTTCTTTCAATAAAGTCAATGGCCTTTTCAGTATAGCGAACGGTCAGCTGGTCCTGCTGCTCCATGGTGGTAATGCGCTCAATGGTCTCATTGTCCTGTATCAAGGGCAATGGTGGATGCTTTGACTTTCGATGAGTGGTGTCAGTTACCGGGGCACCGCCATAGTGAACCGGCCACATATCATTGGAATAGGGAATTCCTAAATATTCGTCGAATCCATGTTGTAAAGGCAGGAACTGTTTATGGTGTCCCAGGTGCCATTTCCCAAATATTCCGGTGGCGTATCCCTCCGTTTTCAACATCTCTGCTATGGTCAGTTCCTCATCTGAAAGTCCGTGTGTGGCCTGGGGTGATAAAGCACCGGTAATACCGATACGGTTGGGATAACAACCGGTCAGTAAACCGGCCCTGGAGGCACTGCAAACTGCTTGTGCCGCATAAAAATGGGTAAACCGCATACCTTTAGCAGCCATTTTATCAAGATGTGGTGTGGTAAATCCGGTGGCACCATAACTGCCTAGATCACCATATCCCTGATCATCGGTAAAAATGATCACTATGTTAGGCTGGTCAGAAACTGGAAGTTTATCTGATTGACAGGACCAGGAAAAGAGAAATAGCGCCAGATAAATTTTAACCCGGGGCCTCATAAACTGTTGCCGTTAAAATTCCACTCCTCTAAGTGCGAAGGGCTTCTATTACCCATTATCTGGCGAACTGAGTCGATTAGTTGCGGGTGCTCGTTTGCGATATTGTGTTGTTCTCCGATATCGCTTTCGAGATCATATAATTCTATGGCACCTGGTGGGTCTAAGGCTACACCCAGTCTTACCGCCTTCCAATTACCATATCGAACTGCCTGGGCGCCATCCCATCTTTTGCTGTGGTACTCCCAGTATAGATAGGGGTGTTGTTTCTGATCACCTGTTCCCAGCAAGGTAGGAAGCAGAGACAGACCGTCAAGATTATCGGGTATATCGACGTTTACCATATCGGCTATGGTAGGTAAAAGATCCCAGTTGGCACTGATATGATCACTGGATGCACCTGCAGATATTTTATTGGGCCACCGTACAATCAGGGGCACCCTGATTCCGCCTTCATAGAGGTTGGTTTTGTGTCCTCGTAGATGTCCTAAACTATTAAAGAACTTCCGATCAACTCCCCCAATATCAAATGTGGTTCCATTATCACTGGTGAAGAAAACGATGGTATTATCTGAAATTCCATATTCCTCCAGTTTATCGAGAATGGCGCCAATTTGTTGGTCCATGCGGGAAATCATAGCCGCATAAGCAGATTTTGGATAGGGGTGAGGCAGATATCCGGCGTCTCCCAAGTAGGGCTCTTCCGGAAAACTTCCCAAATACGCTGATAGAGACTCTTCCGGTACCTGCAAAGCCAGGTGGGGAACAGGAAAAGGCAAATAAAGGAAAAAAGGTGCCTGATGCTGGCGATCAATAAAATCCAGCGCCTTTTTGGCCATTAGATCCTGAGCGTATTGTTGACCGGAATATTTGGCGAAATCCTCGGGATTGTTGGGGTCACCTTCAAACTGCTGATGTGGAAGAAAATAGTTGTTTTCCAGAGAGTCCCATTGATCGTTTTCCCAAAGGTGCGTGGGGTAGTAGTTATGGGCCTGTTTTTGGCACAAGTATCCGTAAAAGTAATCGAATCCCTGTTTGTTGGGCACTCCGGTTGATCCTGGCCCTCCCAGTCCCCATTTCCCAATGGCTCCGGTGTAATAACCCTGGGACTTGAGCATGGTGGCTATGGTGTAGGTATCCGGTGGTAAAGGGAGCTGGCCACCTTCGTTTTCATCACTAAAGTCACCCAACTCGTAGTTATCCCGAACGTAACTGTTTCCGGTATGTAAACCTGTAAGTAAGGTGCATCTGGAGGGGGCACAAACTGTGCTTCCGGAATAGAATTGGGTAAAGCGCATACCCTGACTTGCCAGCCGGTCCAGGTTGGGCGTCTTGATCAATTGCTGACCATAGCTTCCCAGTTCTCGGTAACCCAGGTCATCCGCCATAATTAGGATAATATTGGGCGGTGAATTATCTGAAGGAGGAGCAGTTGGTGATGGTGAACAGCAAAGAATCAGGCTTAAAAATGTGAGATATAAAACGGCGTTGCCATTCATTGGTTAAGAGACTAATCACAAACTGAGAAAGATTGCAAAATCGCTGTAATTTGTGATGTAATTATAAAAATGTCATATTTTTTAGCTGAACTGCATATTTTTGTCGCTTAATAACATTAGATACAGTTAGCGGTTGCTGAGGTTATATAAACAGTTGTTCCGCTAATTTTTTTTGCATCAGGTACCGATACGTGTAATTTTGAAATCACAAACAGCGGAAATGTATTTAGGAATTGACATAGGGGGTACTACCACCAAGATGGGACTGGCTGATTCTTCCGGTACCTTTTTATCTGAAAACTCTTTCAGTACCAGTTCATATTCTAATGTAAATCAGTTTTTGTCGGCATTGGAAGGTGAGATCATACGCATGGTTTCTTTAGTGGGAAATCAGCTGCAGGGCATCGGAGTAGGTGCACCAAGCGCCAACTTTCATACAGGGGTCATTGAAAGCGCCGCAAACCTGGGATGGAGCGGGCAGCTAAACATTAAGGGCCACCTGGAAGAGTTTATGAAGTGCCCGGTGGAGGTTACTAATGATGCCAATTTACCGGCCATTGGGGAGATGATTTATGGCGGTGCTCAGGTGATGCGGGATTTTGTTACCATCAGCCTGGGAACAGGATTGGGCAGTGGAATTGTGTCGAATGGTAAATTGGTTGGTGGTCATCACGGGATGGCTGGTGAATTAGGACATATTAATGTCAAGCCAAACGGAAGAAAATGCGGTTGCGGTCGCCGGGGATGCCTGGAAACCTATGTGTCTGCCACCGGCCTAAAGCGCACCCTGTTTAAACTATTGGCAGATTACAATGGCGGACACAGTGAACTTGAAGAATACGCCTTTGAAGATGTAAATGCTCAAAAGATTACAGAAGCTGCACTTCGTGGTGACAAGATTGCTATCAAGGCGTTTAACTATACAGGACGTATACTGGGAAATAAACTGGCGGACTTAATCCTGGTCACTGACCCGGAAGCCATTTTTCTGGTGGGAGGCATGGCCAAAGCCGGTGCATTACTATTTAATCCCACCAAGGAATCACTGGTGGAGTCAATGCTGAACTCTTACGAAAGCACGGTGGAAATATTGCCCAGTAAACTGCCACTGGAAAAGGTATCACTGCTGGGAGCCTGTGGTCTTATTGCCCGTAGTGAGAGGCAGTTGAAAAAATCAAAACACATAACTTTATTGGAAAGAAAATCATTTTGAACAATGGAAAAAATATTAGTTGACCCGGAATCTTCAATACGGAGTCTGCAACACAAACCTGTAGGCAGGGATGAGTCGACACGATTTGAAAGGATCCATACCGAAATATTTGACAGCTCGGCTGAAGCCTCAATTGCTATAGCAGGGGAGATTGCCAACCTGATAAGGAAGAAAGAGCATGCCGGAGAAAAATGTGTGCTGGGATTAGCCACTGGCTCTTCTCCTCTGGCGGTATATAAGGAATTGGTGCGTTTGCATCATGAAGACGGACTCAGTTTTAAGAATGTGGTCACTTTCAATCTGGATGAATATTATCCCATGGAGCCTAAAGCCCTGCAGAGTTATGTGCGCTTTATGGATGAAAACCTTTTCAACCATATTGATATTGACAAGGAGAACATCAACATACCGGATGGTACCCTGGATCAGGAGCTGGTCACCGCCTTCTGTACGGAGTATGAAAAGAAGATTGATTCCTATGGAGGCATGGATCTACAGATCCTGGGGATTGGACGTACCGGTCATATCGGGTTTAACGAGCCCGGATCGCACTATAATTCCGTTACCCGTATGGTCACCCTGGATCACCTAACTAAAACGGATGCTGCCAGCGATTTTTTCGGGATGGACAATGTACCTCGCCGGGCCATTACCATGGGGGTGGGTACCATCTTCAAGGCTAAAAGGATTTTACTGATGGCCTGGGGGGAAGGAAAGTCTGCCATTATACAGGAAACCGTGCAGGGAGAAATAAGAGATGCCGTTCCCGCTACCTACCTTCAGAATCACCCCAATACTACCATTGCACTGGATACCGCAGCAGCGGCAGAACTGGTACGGGTTAAAACACCCTGGTTGGTGGGGTCATGTACCTGGGATAAGGAGTTGTCCAAGAAGGGGGTCATCTGGCTGAGTCACAAGTTGCAAAAGCCCATATTGAAATTGACCGACCGCGATTATATGGACAACGGGATGGATGATCTCATTGCGGAGCATGGACCGGCATATAACATTAATATCAGGATGTTTAACGTGCTGCAGCACACCATCACCGGATGGCCGGGAGGAAAGCCGGGGGCAGATGATACGCACCGGCCGGAACGTGCGGAGCCGGCTAAGAAACGGGTGATTATTTTCAGCCCTCACCCCGATGATGATGTGATTTCCATGGGAGGCACTTTTATTCGCCTGGTCGATCAGGGGCATGATGTTCATGTGGCCTATCAGACCTCCGGGAACATTGCGGTTTTCGATGAAGATGTGGTGAGGTTTGCCGACTTCTTTAAGGATTTTAATTCCGTTTACAGTGCCGGTAACCGGGAAAGCAAACGGTTTTATGAAGAAGTAGTTAATAATGTCAATAACAAGCAACCAGGTGATATAGACACCCCGGTGGTTCAGAAGATCAAAGGTCTGATTCGAAGGGGCGAGGCCAAGGCAGCCTGCCGATATGTGGGTATCGAAGATCAGAATGTACATTTTCTGGACATGCCTTTTTATGAGACCGGTCTGATTCAGAAACAGCCGATAGGAGAGGAAGATATTCAGATCGTAATGGACCTGTTAAAAGAGGTTAAGCCACACCAGATATATGCCGCGGGCGATCTGTCAGATCCACACGGCACCCACAGGGTATGTTTGGATGCCATATTCCAGTCAGTACATCGTCTGAAAGATGAAGCCTGGATTGAAGATTGCTGGGTTTGGTTGTATCGCGGTGCCTGGCAGGAGTGGGGTATTGAAGAAATCGAGATGGCGGTGCCACTAAGCCCCGGTGAACTGATGCGCAAAAGGAAGGCCATATTCAAGCACCAGTCACAAAAGGATTCCGCACTGTTTCCCGGAACCGACATGAGAGAATTCTGGCAACGTGCGGAAGACAGGAACAGAAGTACTGCCGAGATCTACGACAGATTGGGATTTGCGGAATACGAGGCCATCGAAGCCTTTAAGAGGTGGCACTTTTAAAGTAGCAAGAGCAAGAGGGGGGAGCATACAGGCGATCCGTATGTTATAAACGCCTCTCTGATGCTGAGAATTAGTGGCTAGCCACTAGTTCTCAGTATATGTTCCTTAACTTCTTTGCGGTAGTTTCTGCCAATGGGCAGCAACTGACTGGCGATTTCCACGCAGTTTCCCTCAATTGATTTTACCTTATCCACTGAGATGGTATAGGACTTGTGAATTCTGATGAAACTGTCTTCCGGTAAAATCTTGGCCATCCCGTTGAGGTTTTGATGAGTGATCAGATCCTCATAAACCGTCCGCACTTTTACATAATCTTTCAGGCTTTCGATAAACAGGATTTCATCCAGGTAAACCTTGACCATTTTTTTATCGACCTTGAGAAAGATGAAAGCCTTGGTACTGTCGGGCATGGTTATTACGGGTTGAGCGGGGGCATTCTTCTCCCTCATGGCAGCATTGGCCTTGTCCATCGCTTTGAGAAATCGTTGAAAGGAGATTGGTTTGACCAGGTAATCCAATACGTTGAGTTCAAAACCTTCCACAGCGTAGTCGCGATAGGCGCTGGTAATGATTACCAGGGGGGGATGCTTAAGACTTTTCAAAAAGTCCAATCCATTCAGTGTGGGCATGTTGATGTCGAGAAACAAAAGATCTACCTGATTCTCGGAAATGAATGAGAAAGCATCCAGGGCATTTTCACAGGTACTTACTATCTCAGATGCCTGAAACTGGTCCAGAAATTTTTTTATCACATTTATTGCCAATGGTTCGTCATCGACGATTTGACATCTAATTTTCATAGGTAGGGATTTTTAAGGTTACACTGTATTTCTCGGGCTCATCCAGTATGTTCAGCGTGTAGTTGTTTCCATATATTAAATTCAAACGCCTTTTGACATTTTTTATACCCACTCCGTTGTGGCCAATATGATGATAATGACCATTGACACCGGTATCTATTTTATTGAATTTTCGATTTTGAACGGTGAAAATAATGTCGTATGGGCTTGCTTGAAGCTTGATATCAATTTGGACCTCTTCAATGCCGTCACCCACTCCGTGTTTAAAACTGTTTTCAATAAATGGCAACATCAGTAGGGGAGCAATTCTTTGATCGCTTACCTGTCCATGTACGTCGAAGGTGGTTTTTAACTTTCTGCCAAAACGCAGGCGTTCCAGATCTAGATAGTTTTGTATATAACCAATCTCCTTGGACAAATGCACCTTTTTCTGCTTGCCGTCGTATATCACATAGCTCATCAGTTCGGATAGTTTCAATACCGTTTCCGGAGCCATGTCTGACTTATCCAGTGTAAGTGAATACAGATTGTTCAGCGTATTGAAAAAGAAATGTGGCTGTACCTGGGAACGAAGAAAGTCAAGCTCAGTACGGAATTTGCTCCTTTGCAGTTCACGCATTCTTTTCTGATTTCTACCCCAGTCCAACAATAATTTAAATGCCGTAATAAAACCTTGTACATAAACTTCACCTATTACCAATTCCAAAACATACTGGCTTGTTGTCAAACTGTTGTTGGGACTGACACCAAATACACTTTCCAACAATATCCTGCCACCGACAGCGACAAGTACGCCAATTGACACTAAAAAAACGTATTGAAAATACTTTTTTGGCAAGTACCTGGGAATCAGATAATAAATATTGAGGTAGGCCAACCCGATGTGCATGGGAAACTCAATCAGGTTGTTGTAAAAAGCATATAAATAGTCCTGATTGTAACTTCCCCAGCGAAATACGTTAAATATAAAGTAGAGGGTCCAGAAGAGGCTGTGGTAAACCACGGGTTTCCTCAGCAGCTTCAACAATGAATCCTGCATGCCACCGATGTTAGCTGTAAGATTTTGACCGGAATTCATGTCCGTGTATGCCATTATAACCTGTAAGTTAGCAATATCCGTGAAAAATAGATCGATATATTAGCTGAACAGCATTATTCTGATGCTAAATTACTATATTATATAGCTAGACTGTCAAATCGTAGAAAAGAGATGAATTTCAGCATATCAGATAATTTATTTCAATAAATCAAGTATTGATATTAATTATGATAGGAAAAGATGTGAATAATCACATAATTACACTTTGAAGCTTATTATATTTCAACTAAACTATTAACATATGAGAAAGCTATTACTACTTTGTTTGTCATTTGCTCTTACCACCGTGTTATGGGCACAGGACAGAACTGTAACAGGTACTATCACCTCGGTAGAAGGTGAATCGTTACCTGGTGTAAACGTTCTGGTTCAGGGTACCACTCAAGGTACTACTACGGACCTGGACGGTAATTACTCTTTAAGTGTACCGGATGGTTCCTCAAACCTGGTCTATTCCTTTGTGGGCTTTCGCAGCCAGGTGATTGCTATTGGAAACCGGTCGGTGATTGATATCGCACTGGAAGAGGATATCGCAGCATTAGATGAAATTGTGGTTACTGCTTTCGGTGTGGAAAGGGAAAAGAAAGCGATTACCTATGCGGCCCAGAATGTTGATGTGGAAGAGGTTGCCACCGCTAGAGAGCTTAATGTGGCCAATTCGTTGGCAGGAAAAGTGGCGGGACTTGACCTGGTAAAATCCAGTGCTGGTGTGGGATCCGCTACCCGGATACAACTTCGTGGAAACCGCTCAGTGGCCGGTAATAACCAGCCGCTTTATATCGTGGATGGTGTGCCTGTAAACAATAGTTCGCAGGGTAATCCTGGAAATGAAAACGGTGGGGTTCAAGGAGGTGATGGAGTTAGTAACCTCAATCCTGATGATATTGAGTCGGTAACGGTATTGAAAGGTCCCAATGCTACTGCATTGTATGGTTCAAGAGCAGCCAACGGAGCTATCGTTATTACCACCAAACAAGGCTCCTTCAACCAAGGTATTGGGGTGGAATTCAACACCAATGCATCCATTGACAAGGCCTTGATCCTTACTAAGTTTCAAAATATTTATGGTCAGGGAAGTAAGGGTACTTACGTTAAGAACGGTGAATTAGCCTGGGGGCCTAGAATGGAAGGTCAGATGGTAGAGCACTGGTCTCCGGATCCCAATTTCGAGGGGCCGGCTACTTATGCCTTTTCACCAAATAACAACTTTGAAGATTTCTTCCGTACCGGGTCCAACTTTGCAAATACGTTGACCCTTACCGGAGGTTCTGATGATGTACGGGGATACTTCTCATACACCAACACCATTACCAAAGGGATCGTGCCCACCAATGACCTGTTGAGAAACAATGTTAATGTCAGGGTAAATGGTAATTTGACTGATAAATTATCCTTTGATACCAAACTCACTTATTTCAATCAGACGGTAGATAACAGATTGGCCACAGGGGATTCATATTTTAACCCCATGAGGGCATTGTACCGTCAACCGTCCAACATTTCATTGGATCAGGCCAAAGTTTTCGAGTATATAGATGATACCGGTACTCCCCGGCAACATTACTGGAATCCCAATACCAATGGTGGAGAGAATGTCTACTGGATGTTGTATCGCACCAATGCCGAAGAGATTCGGAACCGGATCATTGGACTGGCATCACTGCGGTACCAATTCACCGACAATATCAGCTTACAGATTCGAACTGGTGTGGATCAGATCTATGAAAATACCGAAGCAAAGCAATATCATGACACCTATACCATTGCCGATGCCGGTAACTACCAGTTGCGACAGAGCAGGTGGACAGAGATGAACAACGACTTCCTGTTGAATTACAACAATCAGAATATGTTTGGTGGCGATGTCTGGTCGCTGGATGTATCCGTGGGAGGTAACCTGCTCCATCAGAAAAACTCTTATCTGGAAACCAGGACTGACCGCTTGTTGAAACCGAACCTTTTCGTAATCAACAACACCAGTAATATCAGGGCTACCCAGGATTACAGTGAGAAAAAGGTTCAGTCATTGTATGGCTATGCCACTATTGGTTTCAACAATTATTTATTCCTGGATATCACCGGTAGAAATGACTGGTCCTCCACGTTGCCCAGTAACAACTGGTCTTACTTTTATCCATCAGTGGGTCTTACCTGGGTAATAACGGATATGATTGAAAACCAGGGCTTCCTTACTTATGCTAAAGTGCGTGCAAATTATGCAGAAGTGGGTAACGATACCAATCCTTATCAGTTGCAGTCAGTTTACAACTTCACAGCTGGAGGAAATCTTGGTTATGCGGGCCGTGGTGGAAGTTTACCAGCTGAAAACCTGCAACCGGAGAATACCAAATCCTGGGAATTCGGATTTGATACGAACTTTCTTGAAAACAGGTTGGGTTTGAGTTTTACCTGGTACAAAACCAATACCTTTAATCAACTGCTTTCCATACCCTTGCCTCGTGCATCAGGATATACCAGTAAGTTTATCAATGCCGGTAACATCCAGAACGATGGTATAGAAATAACACTTAATGCCACCCCGGTTTCTACTTCAGAGTTTAACTGGGACCTGATGTTCAACTATGCCATGAACAACAGTGAGGTTATTGAGTTGACCGACGAATTGACCGAGTACACTACCCGGGGCCGTAGCTGGATGACTACTATTAAAATTGTGGAAGGTCAGCCTTACGGACAGATTTTCACCAGAGCATTTGTTCGTAATGACGCAGGCCGTGTGCTGGTTAATGACTTGGGATTACCGGTTACAACTCCTGGTCAAACTGTGCCTATGGGCAACTACAACCCTGATTGGTTTGGTGGACTTACTAACAACTTCACCTACAAAGGTCTAAGACTGGGCGTAGTTATCGACACCAGAATGGGAGGTGATATCTTCTCCTTTACAGAGTCGAACCTGGCCAGTGATGGATTTTCCGATTACACCCTGGAAGGCAGAGATGGTTTTATCGTAGATGGTGTTAAGGAATCAGATGGTACGGAAAATGACATAGAGGTAACTGCTGAGGAATACTGGTTGTCACTGGGAGGAAGAAATTCACCTACAGGAGAACCTTTCCGTTATGATGCATCATATGTGCGATTAAGGGAAGTAACCCTTGGTTATACCCTGAACTTCCCCAGTTCACCTATCAAAAGTATAGATCTTTCATTATACGGTCGAAACCTGGGATTCCTGTACAATGCTTCCGAGGTGGTAGATCCTAACATGGGTGTGGGAACCGGAAACAATAATGCCTTAGGATTAGAAGGGTTCGGTATTCCGTCCTCCAAAACTTATGGTATCAATGCCAGATTTAAGTTTTAATTAATCATGAGAATAATTATGAAAAGATATATTAAAAATTTGATAAAGGGAGCGGTGCTATTGACACTGGCGGTAGCTGTGGGTTGTACTGACGATTTCGAAGAAATCAATACAGACCCACTGGTACTGACCGAGTTGGATGCCTCCCTGATTGGAAATATTTATGCACGATGCCAGTATCAGGGCTTTGATATAGATTATCATCAAACTTCACAAAATCTGTTTGCTGATCACTATTGTCAATATTATGCCAATACCCAGAACGCCTTCCCCTCTGATCGTTATGTACTGGTAGGAGGATGGTTAAACGGAGCCTGGAATGCATTTTACGGTGAGATTCCAAATAACTTAAGTGTGGTTCTGGAAGCTACCGATCCCGCGGTAAACCCGGGATTTGAAACCCTGCATGCGCTGGCCCAGATTTGGAAAGTTATCGTTTATGAGCGTAAGACCAACTACTGGGGTCCTATTCCTTATTTTAATGTAAATAATGGAGAGGCTGCAGTTCCTTACGACAGTGAGAGGGACATTTATATGGATTATTTCGCTTCTTTAGATGATGCTTTAGCGGTATTGAATGCCAACGCGGGAGGTAATGCCTTTGGATCGCATGATCAGATTTACGGTGGAGATATCGATCAGTGGATCAGGTTTGCCAATACCCTGAGACTCAGAATAGCTATGAGAGTTTCTGCGGTGGAACCGGCTATTGCCCAGGCAGAAGCTGAAAAAGCCGTAGCAGCAGGAGTGATGACGGACAATTCACATGATGCGAATTTCCAGACCACTTCTAACTCTATTCATGGTATGAACCGTTATACACCCTGGAATGAATTCCGTATGAGTTCCGCCATGGAAAGTGTACTGAGAGGATATGACGATCCCAGGATGGGACATTTCTTCAGACCTGCGGTTACCGATGGAGAGTTCCGCGGTTTGAGAAATGGCTATGAGATCGTCGACCTGCAGGGACTGGCGGTACTTGATGTGAATAATCTGTCAGCCATAGGTCCAAGATGGGCTGATGTTGGTGATCAGGTTTCCAATCCTTATGAAATAATGCAGGCTGCAGAGGCCTACTTCCTCAGAGCGGAAGGTGCTCTTAAGGGATGGAATATGGGAGGAACTGCAGAGGAATTCTACAATATGGGAATAGAGAAAAGCATGATACACTGGGGAATTACCGACGCTGCGGCTATTGCTGCTTACCAGCAAAGTAACAACGTTCCGGTAGCTACCCACGATGCTCCTACGCCATTATCGGACATTCCTGTGAAATACGATGCTGCAAATGCCCTGGAGCAGATCATGACTCAAAAATGGCTGGCGCTGTTCCCGGATGGCTGGGAAGCCTGGGCGGAAGTACGTCGTACCGGATTTCCTAAAATGTATGCCAGAATGGCTTCAGAGAATCCGGATGTTGGAGTTAATGAAATGATGCGACGGGTGACGTTTGCCAGTGGCGAATACGAAACAAACGGCGCTGCTGTGGAAGATGCCATCAACAAGCTGGGTGGACCCGACCGGGGAGATACCAGACTTTGGTGGAACCCATAGTAGAGAATAATAATAGTTTAATTGGAAGAAGGTTACTGGTTTTTCAGTAGCCTTCTTCTTTAGTTTACTAGTAAAATTAATTGCAGGATTTAAGCAGTCGGGTACGAGGATTTAGCTTATCGGTATTGTTGTTGGTGGTTGGCTTCGGCAACTGTTCTACGGAACAGGATCCCTCCCTGTCCATCTCCGAGTACCAAAATATGGGAGTACCGGACCCTGGCGTTAACTGGGGATCAAACGATTACTCAAAAGCTTTTGAATCTCTGTTTAAGTTAAAGCTTCAGCAGCCATATGCTCTTCCTAAAATGGAGAGCAAACGTTCAGGGGTGTTGTTTGCCAGGCTAATAGATTTGAAAAATCTGGAGTTTCTCCATGATGATTCAATACCGTTGAATCAGAAAGCCCATCTTATTAAAGATTTCCTCAGGGTTCATCAAACATTGGTTGATTTATACAATAACGTTTTGATGAAAGAGCAGTATTACCATCAGGAGCTAATGGGGATACATCTTTTCGGTCTCAGCATCAGACATCAGATGTTGGCACTGGCTATGATGATCAATGAATCTTCTGATCAAAAGGATATGGCCATGAGTACCGGGTATAGTTCAATACGGGGGATTTACAAGAGCTTTCTTGAGTATTCGTTGCAGGTTCAATTTGACACTGCTATGTATACCAACCAGGAGCTCGAGTTGCTCTCTGATAGCATTACGGTGTCACTGGTAACTAACCGAAACCATCTGCACAGCACTGAATTGGCTGCGTTGTTGGGGGTCATTGATGATGGATTGAACAACGCGGAGTCAGAATATATTGAGCAGAACTACCAGCAACTACTGCTTGAATTGCAGGATTAATATAGGATTTGATTAAATGTAGCAATTACCAAGATTAGTAAAGTGCCAATTAAAACCTGGCACTTTTCTTTTATATTTACCTTTGCTTTTCCCAAACTAATACAAACCAGATGATTCGAAGCATACTGACACTTCTACTAGCTACCCTTCTTCTATTTGGTTGTTCAGGCCCCGAGCCCGACACGCTGTTTTCGTTGCTTCCTTCCGGTAAAACCAATATCACTTTTAAAAACCTGGTGCAGGAGTCCGAAGCTTTCAATGTGGTGGAATACGGGTATTTCTATAATGGAGGAGGTGTAGCCATTGGTGACATTAACAACGACAGCCTTCCTGATATCTATTTTACCGGCAACATGGTTAGAAGCCACTTATATCTTAATAAGGGTAATTTGAAATTTGAAGAAATTGCGGAACCTGCCGGCGTGGCAGCAGCTGGATTCTGGAATACCGGTACCACCATGGCCGATGTAAATGGTGATGGATACCTGGATATTTATGTGTGCCGGTCAGCCGCGGCAAATCCCGGGAAAAGGCGTAATCTTTTGTTTATCAATAATGGAGATTTGACTTTCACTGAAGTGGCAGAATCCATGCACTTATCTGATCCGGGATATTCGACACAAGCTGCTTTCTTTGATTATGACCGGGATGGAGACCTGGATATGTATTTGCTAAATCACAGTGTCCAGGAGTATGCCGGATTCAGTACACTGACACCTGAATGGAAAGCAAGGCAGCATCGGGATTATGGAGATAAGCTCTTTAGAAATGATACAGAAACATTTACCGATCAAACTGTGGCAGCGGGAATTAAGACCAATATTCTGGGTTTTGGTCTAGGGCTAGGGGTATCTGATGTAAATAATGACGGATGGCCTGACATCTACGTCTCCAATGACTACAACGAAGAAGATTATCTCTATATAAATAATCACGACGGTACGTTTTCCGATAAGCTTCCCGAATATATCACCCATGTATCCTTGTCATCGATGGGTTCCGACATCGCCGATTATAATAATGACGGATATACTGACATCCTAACGCTCGATATGCTGCCCGAAGATAATTACCGTCAGAAAGTGATGTTCGGACCGGATAACTACGACAAATACGAGCGATTGCTTTCCTCGGGATTCTACGATCAGTCAATGCGCAATATGCTGCATCTAAATAACCAGGGTATGGGATTTAGTGAAATAGGCCAGATGGCAGGAATTTCCGGAACCGATTGGAGTTGGTCTTCACTATTTGCTGATTTTGATAATGATGGGTATAAAGACCTGTTTATTAGTAATGGCTACAAGCACGATTATACCAACATGGACTTTATGAATTTCCTGGTGAGCGAGCAAATGAGGCAAAATCAAGGAGGGGCTGCGCTATCTACCATGGAAACTATTGAGAAAATGCCATCTATTCTGTTGCCCAATTATATGTACCATAATCAGGGTGATTTGACGTTTGAAAATGTCGCGGCCGAGTGGGGTCTTGACCAGGTCTCTTTATCCAATGGCGCCTCCTATGCCGACCTGGACAACGATGGGGATCTGGATCTGGTGGTTAATAATGTGAACGAAGAAGCTTTTGTTTACCGAAATAACTCCAGGGAATTAAATCAAAACAGCTACCTGAAGGTAATGCTGAATGGCCAAGGGATGAATACCAGGGGTGTTGGTGCCAAAGTTACGGTACATAGTCAGAACCAAAAGCTGGTACAGGAATTAATGCCTACCAGGGGATTTCAGTCCGCGGTGGATCACGTATTGGTATTTGGATTGGGGTCCGCCACCAGCATTGACCGGATTGAGGTCCGATGGCCGGATGGCAGGGTACAGGAATTAACAGGTCTTCCGGTGAATCAAACCCTGGTACTTGATCAAAAAGAAGCCAAAGCAGCACCGGTCGCGGTGGAGTCTGAGCATGCTACCATTTATCAACAGGTTGAAACAGATCTATTTCATCACCGTGAAAATCCTTTTATCGATTTTAAACGACAACAATTATTACTTCATAAGCTGTCAACCCAGGGGCCCAGGTTGTCAGTTGCGGACCTGAATGGTGATGGGTTGCAGGATATATATGCTGGTGGTGCCAAGGACTCACCGGGTAAGGCCCTGGTTCAGGACCGGTCAGGAAACTTTGTACCCCTGTGGGAGTCAGATCCGCAGTATGAAGACATTGGGACCCATTTCTTCGATGCCGATGGCGATGGCGATCAGGATCTTTATGTAGTTAGTGGTGGCGCTGATTTTCAACCCGACGACGCCTTGCTTCAGGACCGGTTTTATCGCAACACCGGTGCCGGTAATTTCCAAAGAGACCAGGATGCACTGCCTGCCATGCTCAGTTCAGGTTCATCGGTGGCATCTGCTGATTTCGATGGAGATGGCGATCTCGATTTATTTATTGGTGGCAGACTGGTTCCGGGTGCCTATCCAACACTTCCCAGAAGCTACCTGCTGGAGAATGATGGTTCCGGAAACTTCCGCGATATTACCGAACAGGTCAACCAGGCATTGCGCTATCCCGGTATGGTAACAGATGTAATCTGGTCGGACTATAATGGCGATGAGTTACCGGATTTAGTACTAACCGGTGAATGGATGCCCGTTAAGATATTTAAAAATACCGGCGGTCAGCTGGAAGAGGTTACTGCTGAGGCGGGATTGTCTGACTATACCGGTTGGTGGAATCGCATTGTTCCCGGCGACCTGGATAACGATGGTGATATTGACTATGTGCTAGGCAATTTTGGATGGAACTCTCAAATCAAAGCCAGCGCAGAGGAACCGGTGACCTTGTTCAGCAAGGACTTTGACAACAATGGACAGATAGATCCGATCCTATGTTATTATGTTGACGGTGAAAGCTATCCCGCCTTCTCCAAAGACGACATGGAAAAGCAATTGCCATTGATAAAGAAAAAATACGTCAGTTATTCCGATTACGCTGACAAAAGAATAACTGATATATTCAGTGCTGAAGAACTTGCCGATGCCACATTGTTGGAGGCCAAAGAATTATCAACGGGATACTTACAAAACCAGGGTGATGGTACGTTTGCGTTTAAGGCCCTTCCCATCGAAGCCCAGGTGTCCCCGGTTTATGCCATCATGATCACCGATGTAGATGGAGATAGCATCAGCGATATTATACTTGGCGGTAATTTTAAGGGTACCAGGGTTAAGTTTGGTGAGTATGATTCCAGTTATGGAACCGTACTGAGAGGAGATGGAAAGGGTGGTTTTGTTTCCCTGCCAATAAATAAATCGGGTTTAATGGTCAAGGGTGAAGTTAGGGATATTGCGAAAGTAGCTCTTGCCAATGGAGAAGAGTTGCTGGTATGGGCCAGAAATGATGACCAGGTTGTGGTATACAAAAATAATCCGGCGTTTAACCCAACGCCATAAATTACCTATCATTTGAATCAATTATAGCATACTAAATACCATTGGATGAAGCTAAAGTTTATAAAACTGTCAATATTATTTTGGTTGCCGGTTAGTACCCTAACAGTATGGGGGCAAAAAGCAATTGTTTTGGAGGAAACCCGGACATTAACTACCTACCCGTTTCAGGATCCCAACCCGATTCCCATATTAACCTCTAATTCTAAAATCTATCCATACCACAGGTTCGAAGGTTACAGTGAAAAGCCAGTTGAACAGCCCTGGAAAGTAGTTACCCTGGAAAATGATTTCATCCAGGTTTTCGTACTTCCGGAGGTTGGAGGAAAGGTGTGGGGTGCCATAGATAAAACTACCGGACAGGAGTTCATTTATCGAAACGAAGTTATGAAGTTTCGCAATATCTCCATGAGAGGCCCCTGGACTTCCGGGGGGATTGAGTTCAATTTTGGCATCATCGGACATCATCCTTCTACTGCAACCGCTGTGGACTATGTTATTCGTGAAAATGAGGATGGCAGCGTAAGTTGTATCGTGGGTAGCATTGATCTGCCTTCCAGAACCCATTGGCGGGTGGATGTCACCCTGCCAGCCGATAAATCGTATTTTGAGACTCATGCTTTGTGGTACAACCCTACTCCATTAAGCCAGAGCTACTACAACTGGATGACCGGAGCAGCTTTTGCTACTGACGACCTGGAGTTCTTTACTCCGGGTAATCAGTACTTAGAACATAGTGGACAAGCTCGGCCCTGGCCCTATGACAGTCAGGGGCATAACCTGGCCAGATATGCCGAGAACAATTTTGGGGGTAGCAAGTCTTACCACGTGGTGGGCACCTACAATGACTTCTTTGGAGGATATTATCACAACGATAAATACGGCTTTGGACATTGGTCCACTTATGAGGATATGCCAGGTCAAAAACTATGGATTTGGGCGCTCTCAAGGTCCGGAGGTATTTGGGAAGACCTGCTGACCGATAGCGATGGGCAGTATATCGAGTTTCAGGCCGGCCGCTTGTTCGATCAGTATTCACCGGGTCGTCATCAGAATCCAATTACCCAGGTACCGTTTGGATCGTACTATACCGATAGCTGGAGTGAAATATGGTTTCCTTTCAACCAAATTGGTGGTTTAACGGAGGTGAGTCCTCAGGCCGCCATGCATGTCACCA
>JAUIKU010000087.1 GCA_030430675.1 Bacteroidia bacterium
AGTGAAAATATTCCCGACCTGGATGGGCATTGGCTGGGGTTGCTTAGAGAAAAGCTGGGGCCGTCAGTTCCCATCATCGGCACCCTGGACCTGCATGCCAATGTCAGCCCGGCCATGGTCTCCGCTACCGATGCCCTGGTGTCCTACCGGCAGAATCCCCACGTTGATCAACGCCAAAGGGGAAAAGAAGCAGCCCGGCTACTGGTCGATTGCCTGGAAGGCAAGATAACCCCCCGGCAAATCCTGGTACAGGTGCCACTGGCCATTAGCATCGAACAGCAGTTTACCGATAGCGAACCCTGTAAAAGCCTTTATGAATATGCCGAGGTCCTGCGCCAGCAGCAAGGCGTACTTTCGTTGAGTATCCAACTGGGTTTTCCCTATGCCGATGTGGAGGAGTTGGGCACCTCAATTATAGTGGTATCCGATAAGGACCGGGAACAGGCGCTGACCACAGGTAAGAAGCTTATGACTTACATTATGGAAAACCGGGAAAGCTTTGTGGGAGAGAAAACTGATATTCCAACGGCACTATCGCTCATTCCCGATAGCAATAAACCGGTTTTACTGCTGGATATGGGGGATAATATTGGAGGAGGAAGTCCTGGCAACAATATTTGTATCTTGGAGGCACTGGAGCAGCAGGTAAACTTAAAATACTTTGTATGCATCTATGATCCCCAGGCGGTGGATGAAGCAAAAGCCTATAAAGTGGGTGACACCTTCCCCCTTACGCTCAATGGTACAGGAAAATACGGACCGCAGTCACTTGAGGTTACGGCAAGTTTGGTGCAAATGTCAGAAGGCAATTTCAAAGAAGACAACCCGCGGCACGGCGGACAGGTTAACTTTAAAATGGGCAAGACCGCCATCGTGTCTACCAGAGCGGGCAGTATTATTATGCTCACTTCATTGCGGGTAATGCCCTTCAGCCTGGGCCAGCTGACCAGCGTTGGCATAGATCCGATGCAATTTGATGCCATTGTAGCCAAGGGGGTAAATGCCCCTATTGCTGCGTATGCCCCGGTATGCCCCACCATGATCCAGGTGAATACTCCCGGTGTGACGCAGGCAGATATGACGTTGTTTGACTTTAAACATCGACGCAAACCCTTGTTCCCTTTCGAAAAAGAAGGCTTGGTCTAGGTAGCAAACCAGAATGGTTTTATCTAAATTTCAATATGTATGCGATAAAGTTGTTCCCTCAAAGTCCTCTTAAGTTAATACCGGTGTGTTTATGGTTACAGGTGTTTTGTACTACAGCTGGATTCTCCCAGGACATCGATTTAAAAAAACAGGTAGAGGCTTCACTGCAAAAAGGTGTTCGATTTTTTCATTCCCTAAATACTCATGGTGGCTATGTGTATTTCGTAACTCCCGATTTATCTAAGCGATGGGGTGAAAGTCCTGCAGATGAAAACACTATCGAAGTCCAACCACCTGGCACCCCAGCAGTGGGACAGTCCTTTTTGAAGGTATATCTGGTAACTGGTGATCAGCAGGCATTAACCGCCGCCAAAGATGCGGCATACGCCCTTATTGCCGGACAGAATAAATACGGGGGGTGGGACCATACCATCAACTTTGAAAATCTAAGCCACCGGAAAGTAAGTTTTGATGACGATCAAACCCAGTCTGCCATCCGGTTTTTGATGGCCATGGACCAGCAGGTCGATGATCCGGAACTGTCAGCCGCTACCAATCGGGCACTGGAGATGATGATCACTACCCAATTGGACAACGGAGGATGGCCTCACCAATACCCTGAGCAGGGAAATTACCACGATTACGCCACATTCAACGATGCAGGTATCAATGACTGCATTCAGGTTATGATCGAGGCCTATCAGTATTATTCAGATAACCAAAGTATAGAAAGCAGCCTGCAAAAAGCAGCGCGTTTCATGAAGATTTCACAATTGCCACCTCCTCAGGCAGGCTGGGCCCAGCAATACAACGAATATCTGCAACCGGCATGGGCTCGCAGCTTTGAACCACCTTCGGTTTGCCCAGCGGTTACTGTCAAAAACATCAATACCCTGATTGATCTGTACCTGGCGTTGGAGGATGCCAGCTTGCTGGAACCTATCCCGGACGCTTTGCGATGGCTGCACCAGGTACGTATGAAAAATGGCAAATGGGCACGGTTTGTAGAACTCGGTACTGACAAAGCGCTGTATTACGATCGCGGGAGGATCCGGGTGGACAGCCTAGATGACCTTCATCCGGAACGCCGCCTGGGGTATGCCTATGAAACGGACTTGGCCTCACCGCTGGAAGCTTCCGAAAATCGCTATAAACAAGCTTTACTGCTGGGTCACCGGGAACTAAAAAGATTGGAAAACGGGATGCTATCCAAAAAGACCATTGCCCGGCGCTTAAACTCATTATCCAAGCCGGTAAGAGAAATCCTGGAGTCACAGGAATCATCTGGCGCCTGGATTACCAGAAACGACCGATTCAAAACCCGGATGCCCCCCGGAGTCCGCTGGAACGGGCAATACTCTCAAATGGACCGGATCAGCAGTGCCGTATTCAACCGGAATATGGCAGTTTTATGTGAGTTCCTGGAACTCAGCCGCCAGATAGATACTACCAGATAAGGAGATAAGTGCCAGTTAAAGGGGTACTAATTCAGGCCATCCTCGGTTGAATTTTTAATAAAAATACCGTTGATAATACCGGGTAAAAGAAATGTGCGGTTACTTTTCATCTTAAAAAGCACTAACAAATGATAACCATTTATTGATGAATCTTTTCCCGGATTCCCATAAATTATCTATTCACATCCAGTAAATCCAACCACACAACCAGTAAAGAAAAATGATACGTATCGCCTCCTACAATGTTGAAAATTTGTTCGCCCGGCCCAAGGCTTTTCAAACCGGGGTTGCCTTTAATGAGCCCATCGTCAATGCTTTTAGTGAAGTAAACGAGATATTGGGGCAAATTGCCTACAGCCAGGCCGATAAAAACCGAATTATACAGTTGTTCTTACTGCTAGAAATTTATCGTCTTGATGCCCAGGGGGTGGTGAGGAGACGCCGGTCGTCCAACCCCCGGTGGGCCTGGTTTCGCAAAAACAGGGGAAGTTTTGATGTGGAACGTCAAAACACCGGTATCGAGATCATCGCCAATGGTCGCAATGACTGGATTGGCTGGGTGGAAATGTCAGTGGAACCCACCAATGAACTTAGTATCCGCTTGACCGCCAGGGTTATATCCGACGTACAACCCAACATTCTGGCCATGGTGGAAGCAGAAGACCGCCCTTCATTAGTAAGGTTCAACCAGGAGCTGCTGGGCAATCAGTTCAATCATGTAATGTTACTGGACGGTAATGACAGCCGGGGTATTGACGTGGGGGTGATGACCACCAACAACTTTCCGGTGGGCACCATTCGATCCAATGTGGACGCTGAAGATACTACCGGTATTATTTTTAGCCGGGATTGTCCTGAATATCAAATCACCACTCCCAATGGCAATACGGTTTATGTGCTGATCAATCACTTCAAATCACAATCAGGTGGCGGGGGTGCGAAAAGAAAAAGACAGGCCGATGAGGTACGCAGAATAGCCGACCGGCACGTAAGCCAGGGACACCATGTGGTGGTCCTGGGTGACCTGAATGAAGGACCTGCGGATGTTAATGCGACGGTACAGAATTTTAGTAGTCTCTACCACAACAACTCACCCCTGATCGATGTCTATGGCCTGCCTGCTTTTAACCAGGGCAACAGACCGGGGACATTCGACTCCTGCGGCATCAGGAACCGGCTGGATTATATTTTTATATCCCAAAGTTTGAGCAATGCTTTTACCGGTGGTGAGATCTTCAGGCAAGGCTTATGGGGCAAAAGACAAAGCAGGCCTACCAACTGGCCAACCTATCCCGAAATGCAAAGGTCCGAAGACCAGGCTTCCGACCATGCGCTGGTGTACATCGACCTGGATATTTGATTAACCATAACCTGCAAATAATTCCTGCAAAAACTGCAATCCCTGTTGGGCAAACTGGTCCTGTGAAGGAGCAAACTTTTTCCAAATACACACCGCACCTGCCAGTTCCTGCACCTCCGGGGTAAAGCTTTCTATCGATACAGATCCCCGGTAATCAATGGTTTCCAATCCTGATTTAAGGTCCTGCCAGTTTGTTTGCCCGGTACCGGGAATCCCCCGGTAATTCTCCGAAACCTGTACATGGATCAAATCAGCTGCGGCTGTCTCGATCGCCTCCCGAAGGTTTTTCTCTTCCAGGCTCATGTGAAAACTGTCCAGCAGTATTTTGGCAGCAGGGTGGTCGATGTCATTTACCAGCCTTACTACATCTTCCGCGGTATTGACCAGGTCCGATTCAAACCGGTTAAGCGGTTCCAGGGCGATCTGCTGCCCGTACGATTCCGCCAGCTCACATACTTTTCTGAGGTTTTTTACCGCCAGTTCCCATTCTCTTTTTCTCTGGTCTTCCGGCAGCAACCTGGTTTTACCTACCGCTGAGTACATGGGACCGGCCACAAACGTACTACCCAGTCGTTGACTGATCTTAAAACATTGTTCAAGGTATTGAAAACAATTTTTATGGATGGCAGGGTCTTCATTGGTTAAATCCCTGGTGGGGCCAAAAGCCCCACATATGACAGCCTCCAGTTGATGCTCCTGAAGTGCGGACGCTACCAAGCTGGTATCAATCAAAGCAGGGTCTTCCACCGGAATTTCCACCACCTGAAATCCCATCTGTTTTATCTTAGGGAAAAGCGCAATGGTATCAGGACCAAAGGGAGAGGTCCACAACCAGGTACTAACACCCAATGAAATTTTCATATGGCTCCCGATTTTTTATCCACCACTTTCATTACCCCGTTCATAATCCGCCAATGCCCCGGGAAGGTGCAGACAAAAGGATAATCACCAGGGGTTTCAGGAACTCTAAACCGAAGTATCACTTCATTGCCAGGATCCACCAACCTGGTTGCATGCAGCACCTGGGGGACATCCGGCACATAATTATTGGCACTGCTGTTGGGATCGGTTGCCAATTGGTCGGCGGCAGTACCAACCGCCTCCAGGCCACCTGGTGCTACGATCAACAGGTTATGCTGCATGAAATCATTGTTGCTGAAGCGAATCTCCACCACACGCCCCGCTTCCACTTCAAACGAACTGAGGTCATACTTCATTTCATTTTGAATGACCCCTATTTCCACCACCTGCGCCGGTTCCGAGGCCAGCTCATCGGCCATCTGATCCGAACTTTCCTGCTGCTGGTAGTTGGTCCATATATTCTTAACAATACTGTTGGCCTGGCTGAAATACGACTGGGAAAGAATGTGCTCCACGTAATAATTCCAGGATCCTGCCAGCGAAACGGTCTGTCCCGATACCTCCAATCTGAGATCTTCCGGTTCCCCGGAAAATCCCCCGCTGAAGTGATTGTTTATTACCTTTACCGCAATTACATTTTTACCGGGTTTCAAAAGTCCTGCAGGAATATCGTAGACCCTTTTTTTGTTCCAGCCATCCTTGGTATTTCCCACGTTGAAGCCATTGATCCAGGTTTGGTCAGACTGTCGTATGGCTCCAAGGTGTATCTTACCGGAACGGTTGGCAAAAGAAGCTGGCAGGTCCAGTTCTTTCCTGAACCAAAAAGTGCCATCGACGTCTCCTATTTCTGTTTCTTCTATGATACCGGGTACCTCCACTGCCCCCCATCCTGATATGTCCAGGTCGACTTTCCAGGGGTCGATCTCAGCTTCCAACTGGCTGTTAAGACTACTCATCATTCCGGCATCCGCACGCAACGCATCGATAAAGCTGTCCCGGTGTTTGGCCGCTGCGATATACACCGACTTGGAAAGCCAGTCATCGCCCAGCACCGTATTATCCTGGCTAAGTAATAACAATTCCTCTGCCAGGCCCTCGGTACCGGGCATTCTTGCCAGCGAAAGAATGGCCGCTTGCTGGGTGTTTTTATCCGAATCCCCGGTGATTCCTGAAGCCAAAATAGCCTGAGCCGACCAAACACTTTCCGGCAATACCTGTACCGCAGCCTTCCTCACCCCAGCTGATGGATGCTCCAAAGCATCCCTCAGAATTCCGGAAACCTCATCATTCATGTTGCTATCAATTATTCCCAAACCATGAAGGGTCCATAAAGCATGGATGGCACCGGCATTGATTCCAATCCCATCTACCTGCGTATTGCTTACCAATTCCAGCAGCCCGGGTACCACGTCATTTTCAGCCCGTTCAACCAGCAGTCTTTGTGCGGTCAACCTCCAAAACTGGTTCTGGTGCTGCAGGGTTTTCAGTAATTCATCCGGATCCTCTTTAGAAAGCGAAATGGGACGGTATTCTTTTGCTCCCCGGTAGACCACCCGGTAAATCCTGCCATGCTCACGATCCCTCAAGGGGTTTATATGGGCATTGCCGGGGCCGTTCTCAAAACCCGGAGGTGTGGGATTGTGCTGTATAATGAAATTATACCAATCTGCCACCCAAACAGCCCCATCCGGCCCTACCTCTGCCTGTACCGGTCCGAACCAGTTATCATTGCTGGCCACCAGGTTCCAGCCGTCCTGCTCCCGGAAACCCGAGCCATCCGGTTTCATTATGGCATTGTGTACCAGCCTGCCAGTGGGTTCACACACAAAAGCCATCCGGTTCCAGTACGCTTCAGGGAAATCTCTGGCAGTGTACAAACTATGTCCGGCAGCTGCAGTAAATCCGCCAAATACGTCAACCTGCCTCACTTGCTGAGTAATTGGATGCATGGCATAGTGCCCATCGATCTTGTGGCCAAAATTATCGGGCAATCCTCTTACTCCTTCTACCTGGTGATTAGGGATGCCTATATGTACACTGTGATTGTTGTTGGCAGTGGAAGCAAATACATTGAATTCTTCTGAGAATCCCAGCCCCCAGGTGTTATTGGTGGTAGAGGCCACCTGTTCCAGGCCAGAGCCGTCGCTGTTCATGCTAAACACGCCACTGCTAAATTTTACCTGCCGGCCATCTACCAGTCCATCGAAAGCTGAGTAGCCCACAGTCCCCCATATTCTGTTGTCGAAACCATATCTGAGGTTGGATGGTCCGGCGTGAGTATCTGAGACACCCCACCCGCTGCTGATGATCTGGCGGACATCCGATTTGTCATCTCCATCCGTATCCTGCAAAAACAGGAAATGTGGTGCCTGTGATACCACAATGCCTCCATTGACAAAAACCATACTGGTCGGAATATTAAGCTGCTCGGCAAAAATGGTAAACTTGTCTGCTTTACCATCTCCATTGGTGTCTTCGCAAATTTTGATCCGGTCATCTCCTATTCCCTCTTCTTCTCTCACCGTGTTGGGGTAATCTACCGTCTCAATTACCCAGAGTCGTCCTTTTTCGTCCCATGCCATATAAATGGGATTGATAATATCCGGTTCCGAGGCAAACAATTCGAGTTCAAAACCCACCGGAACCTGCATCAGCGACATAGATTCCTCCGGGCTGAGAGGCTGCTGTAACCTGAGAGGAGGGTCCCGTTTTTCGTAGTTGGGTATTTTTGCTTCAGTATAATGTGGACTGGGAAACTCCAGCCGGGCTACTTTAGCGGCAGTTTTATCCCCCACCGCCCACAGGATCCCGTTAGCCATTAGCTCATGGAAACCCGGATTTGACCAGGTCCTTTCGTCATGACCGTAGGCGGTATAAAACACCCGCCCCTTCCCATAGGTATTGGTCCAGGTCCAGGGTTCCCGGTGGTCACCTTCCACTCTTTCCATCAACACGGTGATCGATGGATTTATAAGATGATGTACATAGGTTTCGTCCCAGGTTTCAAACTCGACCGGTGCAATGGGGTGGCCCTTACCAGCATCCGTAATACCAGCGGTAAACTCACCCTCGCCATGTTCTTTGAATTGACCACCCATCAGCGCCACTACCTCTTCGGAGTTGCGAAAACAGTACGAGGCACAGTGAATGGGGATGAAACCCTTGCCGGAGCCTACATAATCCAGCAAGGCCTTTTCCTGGGATACGGTAATACTATCGTAGTTGGCATATAAAGCCAGACCGTCATATTTTGAGAGATTCTCCGGACTCAGGTCCTCAGGGTTGGAGGTATAGGTGAAGCGGATGCCTTTGGTAACCAGTGCTGAGGCCAGGACAGGCATATATTTTTCCGAATCGTGATGTTCACTGTCGTGACCCAGGAATAGAATTTCCACATAGGGGCTTTGATAGATGTCCGGTTTGTTGGTACAACCCAAAGCCATGCATATGATTAAGGCGCTGTAAATCCAAACCTTGTTGTTTAAAAGTAACTGCATAGTACTGTCATTAATTCCTGATTTCCCATTTTCTATTGGATAGAAATTTATATACCAGTATTTAAAAATACTATCTCAATTGTGGCTATGTATGACTGTATTTTATTTCAATCTATTTTAGTACCCATACTTTAAAGTCACGATAAGTAGCGGCCCTGGTATACATATGCCTCAAACCAATACGTCCCTGCTCAACCGGTGCTACCTTACTCAGGTCCCAGCGGTATTCCTGAGTCTTGCCGTCACCTGTCGCAGTAAAAAACAGTTCAGATGAAGTTTTGATAACGGTTATCTGGTAGGTTATTCCTGTTTTGAACAACCCGGTATCATAGTAACTCGGCGGCACCTCCAGGTCCTTGAATTTAATTTGATCGGTTACCGGGTATCGCCTGACCCTTACATAATCGGAATCCGGACCAGTGAATGCCGCATAACTGATATGCAGGGTATTCATAAACCTGAAATACTTGCTCATTTGCGGTACCTTACGCAGTTCCTTCCACTGGTAAATGTCCCGGTGGTAAGGCCCATCTCCAATACCGGTAGCTTGAATATACAGAATATTGACATAGGCCGTTTGGTTATCCGTTCTGGTATAGCGGTATTCAATTTTCAGATCTCCTTCAAATGAGGCCCTGGTCCACAAAACCGCATGATGAGCATCTTCTCCACCTGCTGGTCCCGCTTTAAAGTGCATCCCCAACTGGCTGTTTTCTACGGTGGCTTTTTGACCGTCAAGAAACCAGTTAGATTGCCAGTTAACCGTACCCGGATCTGAAAAGGCCAACTCCCAGCGCTCCGAACCATTGAGGTTTTCGAAAGTACTTTGTGCTGATAATGCACTGATATTCAATACTAAACAGGCAATCAGCAAAGGAAATAGAGAAGCTTTTAACATCAAAGTCGATCGTGATTTTAGTTAAAGATATTATTTAGAGGTATTTTGTTACATGAAATTTCTGTTTAACTGTTCCTGGCTATTGGTAAGCATTTTTACCGTCCAGTGCACCTCTTCCACTACTAAAGAGTCTGCAGCGCCACCCAATATTCTGTTTATAGCGGTAGATGACCTGCGTCCCGAACTAGGCACTTATGGTGCCCGTCATATCAAGTCCCCGGCCATTGATAACTTGGCATCACAAAGCCTGGTTTTTGAGCGGGCGTACTGCAATATACCGGTATGTGGTGCTTCCAGGGCCAGTTTGCTATCAGGTGTAAGACCGGGACGCTATCGCTTTCTAAGTTATTTAACCAGGCTGAGCGAAGAATATCCGGGTATCGCTTCCTTGCCAATGCATTTTAAGAACCATGGCTATACCACCGTCTCCAATGGCAAAATCTATCATCATGCGGATGATGATTCCGCTGCCTGGGATGAAGTATGGAAGCCAAAACCGAAACACAGCTGGAGGGATTACCTGCTCCCGGAAAATATCGAAAGAGACACCGCAAATCGTTCCCGGGGCATGCCTTATGAAAAAGCCGGGGTACCGGATAGCGCCTATCTGGATGGCAAGACTGCTTTAAAGGCAATGGCGGATTTACATCGTTTTAAAGAAGCAGGCAACCCCTTCTTCCTGGCAGTGGGATTCCTCAAGCCACACCTTCCTTTCAACGCCCCGGCCAGATATTGGGACCTATACGATTCCACTGCCATCTCCCTGCCGGCAAACTATCTGCAACCCGAAACCACTCCCGAACGGGCATTTCACAACTCCGGGGAATTGCGTGCCTATGCCGACATCCCGGAAACCGGGCCGGTTTCCGAGAACATGGCCAATAAGCTGATCCACGGATATTATGCATGTGTTAGTTATACCGATGCACAAATCGGTATGATACTCAGTGAATTGGAAGACCTGGGTCTGGCAGATAATACCATAGTAGTTTTGTGGGGTGATCATGGTTGGAACCTGGGAGATCATATGATGTGGTGCAAGCACTGTAATTTCGAAAGCTCATTACACGTGCCACTGATGGTTAAAGTCCCCGGCAAAACCCACGGACAGCGATCACAGAATATAACGGAGTTTATCGATATCTATCCCAGTCTCTGTGAGCTGGCAGGTTTGCCGCTGCCCGATCATCTGGACGGCACCAGCTTTGTGGGAGATATTAATGGCGCTGTCAGGGATGACGATTTCGCCATCGCCAAATGGTACGATGGGGTAACTATTATCCAGGGAAATTATTTCTACACCGAATTCCTCGGTGAAGATCACCAACCCCGGGAGCGCACGCTGTTTGACCATGCCACCGATGAGTTGGAACTAAATAACCTTGCCGAAAAAGATGCCTACCAGGATATCACCCGGGAACTACACCAGAAAATGGTGGACAATTGGGGAGATGATTTCTTTGTGGACAGGAAAGTGAAAAACCCACAGTAACCAAACTAATTAACCGCCGACAGCGACGCTCTTTCAATGACTTTCCCGTCCAGGATCACCAGTTCTATCTGATCGTAAGCCTGTATATCTTCTAGTGGGTCCCCGGTCAGCAACAGCATGTTGGCTTTTTTTCCAGCTTCAATGGAACCAATCAGCGAATCCAGTTTAAAGACCCTGGCGTTGTTGATAGTGGCAGAAGCCAGGATCATATCCAGCGGGACTCCACTTTCATACATTAACTTCATTTCCCAAAATCCATTGTACCCGGGCTGGTTGGTGTATATGGGGCCTGAGGGTGTATCAGTACCAAATAGAATCACTCCTCCGTGGTCTGATAAATACTTCAACGCAAGCTTTGCATGTGACTGAATACCAGTGTAGATGCTATTTACTTGTTCCGCAGGCAAGTCTGCAAAAAGTTCTTTTACAAACCACTGTCCTTCTTCGGTTTTGTACCATTCGATCATGCCCTGTGGCACCACCTTCTTAATTTGTTCCCGCTCAAGAAATTCGGGGTCAACCAGTGCCTTCTCCCCTTCAATCACCGTGAGGGTTGGGTTATAGCCAATTTGTTTTTGGATCTGTTGATCCAGCACCGTCTTAATTTCTGGCGGCAAGGAATCCGGGGGCACATTGTTAAATTCACCCCAGTTCCACATGCCATGTGCAATTACATCAACCCCCACCTCGCTGAGTACCTGATGTGCCTTCAGGGAATTGCCATGGACCGTCAGTACCAACTCACTGGCATGGGTATGCTCCATAAGATCTTTCAGGATTTCCCGGGTCGGTACCGGCAATACCTCTCCTGGTCGGAAACCAGTTTCGTAATAGGATTTAACTGCAATACCACCGGCTTCCTTAATCCGTTCCACAACTGCCGCCGGAGTATGGTCCGCAGGATCGAATCTGTCAGGAATATTGGCTGCTTCACTTTTCAGATATATAAAATTGGGGACATTATCAAACCGGAATTCCTCCGGGATAAAATTCATTGGGTAGCCATTGGCTACCGATACCCCGGACCAGCCGGTATGAAACAAATCGGGTTTAATAGGTTGCGCGTTGAAAAATTCCAGTTGTTCTGCTGAAATACCACCGAGGTTGATCAACGAGGTATAACCAAAATACAGGTAGCTGCGAGGTGTTTGCTTGCGAAAAGCATTAACCAGATCCGGGTATTTTTCCATATGTGAAAAAATCATCCCCTGAACTTCATTGGCATGAACATGACTGTCAATAAGGCCGGGAATTAAATATTTATGCTGTCCGTCTATTTGCTGGTAGTTCCCTTTAACTACGGGTTCCTCCTTACCCTTATATATTATTTTGCCCTGGTCCACTACCACATACCCATTAAAAGGCTGGTAATCTCCACTATCTTTTGAGATGATAGTAACCTGAGAAATATAGAGTCCATTGATTAGCTCAAATTGTACCCTGTGGTTATTACAAGAAAATGCCAGGAACAGGCCAATTATTACTATGGAAATTCTTATCATTTAAAAAGCTTCTTTTAAGATTGAAGTCAAACATAATAATTTTCCTGCTGGCAATGTGCTGTCATAACCAGGTTCTTTCACAACCACCGGTTAAGAATTTTGACACGGCAGACGGTTTGGCTATAGGTTTGGGCCTGGCCCTGGATGTAGGATTTCGTCTGATCAAGGGAAAACCAAAGACCGCCAAAGAAGTCCCGGTAAACAGCGATTTTGAAAGGATTGCCATTAACAATTTGAGTCTCAAGGCCAAAAAGCACAGTGATTTAATCTTACGGGGGTTATCTCCGGCTGTTACTGTGGGCAGCCAGTTTATCTACGACGATCCCAGCAGATCCATCTACTTAACCCTGGAAACCATTATCCTTACGGACGTAGCCAATCTGTTGGCAAAAAAACTGGTACAAAGACCACGGCCCTTTACCTATAACTCCGAAGTAAACCACCATCATGCAGGATGCAAAGCATACGATAAAACCAAACCCGATGCCAACCTGTCATTCTATTCCGGACATACCACCCACGTTGCCTCCGTTATATTTTTTACCAATACCATGTTGTGGTTTTACAAACCGGAATACCGGTCCCAGGACTGGGCCTGGGTCGTCAGCAGTATGCTTCCGGCACTGGTGGGTTACCAAAGGGTTATGGCCGGAAAGCATTTCCCCTCCGACGTCTTTGTAGGCTACCTGACCGGTGCCGCTATTGGCTATTTGGTACCCAGGTTGCACGACAACAACGAGTACAGCAGTGACTTAACTGAAGACTTTCTAATAGGCCTGGGGGCCGGAATGGCCGTCCAGTATGCTTTATTAAAGCTGCTGGGAAATAGAAAGGTTGTGCAGCACGATTGTCTGCCGGAGACCTCCTCGGTAAAATGGAAGATTAGTCCCATGCTTGGGCGTTACCCGGGATTAAGGTTGAGTGTGAACTTTTACTAGCCTGGGGCTACATGCCATTTGAAATCGCGGTTGTATTATTCACAGTGTTCCATTATTTTGAAAGTCATGATCCTCACAAACCGCCTGCTTTTTTCACTATTGATTGTTTTGGCTTTCAAATCCTGCACGGTTAAGCCGGAACAACAACCCCCCGAGTCTTCAAACCCCAATGTATTGTTTATAGCCATTGATGACCTCAATAACTGGCTGGGGTGCATGAAAGGTCATCCAAATGCCCTTACCCCCAATATGGACCGGCTGGCGGCCAGAGGGGTGTTGTTCACCAATGCCCATTGCCAGGCACCGTTGTGCGGGCCTTCAAGAGCTTCTTTAATGACAGGATTAAGACCTTCAACCACAGGGATTTATGGAATGATAGATGACAACAAGATCAGGTCCGACAATCCGGCTACCACGAATATTAAATTTCTTCCGGAATACTTCAGGGAGCAAGGTTATCACACCATGGGTATCGGCAAGTTATTTCACAGTCATGCTCCCGATGGGTTGTTTGACGAATCTGGTGGACGCTATAAAGGATTTGGACCGCTGCCGGAAGAACGGTTCGTATGGGATGGCCAGGGTACTGCCGACCGGGAAAACTACGGTCGTACCAGTACCGACTGGGGTGCTTTCCCCGGTGCCGATAGCCTGATGCCGGATCATCAATCAGCTGACTGGGTCATTGAACGACTTGGCAGAGATTATCAGCAACCCTTTTTTTTGGCAGTTGGATTCCTGAGACCACATGTACCGCTGTACGTTCCACAAAAGTGGTTCGATTTGCACCCGGTGGAAGCACTGGAGATGCCCCCTTACCGGTCAGACGATCTGGATGATGTGCCACCGGTGGCCTTAAAGATCAATGACCTGCCCATGATGCCTACCACCGAGTGGGCTATTGAGTCGGGGGAGTGGCCCAATATCGTGCAGGCCTATCTGGCCTGTGTCAGTTTTGTGGATCACCAGGTGGGTCGCGTGCTGGATGCACTGGATCAAAGCCGGTTTGCCGATAATACGGTAATAGTTTTGTGGTCGGACCACGGTTACCGTTTAGGCGAGAAAGGAACCTTTGCCAAACACGCCCTGTGGCAGCCAGCAACCAACGCCCCGTTGATGTTTGCCGGACCTGGCGTACCCAAGGGATTGGTTCAACATAACCCGGTGGAGATGCTGAGCATTTACCCTACCCTGCTGGAGCTGTGTAACCTGCCTACCTATGATCGCAATCAGGGTATTAGCCTGGCCCCGCTGATGAATGCATTTTCGACAACGGATACCTATGCCATAACCACCTTCGGCCATAAAAACCACGGCATCCGAACAGAAGATTTCCGGTATATTGAATACGAGGATGGTTTGGGTGAACTTTATGATCACAGGTCCGATCCCGAAGAGTGGGAGAATCTATTCTCTCATCCCGATTACCGGGAAGTAGTGGAAAGACACCGCCAGTTGCTGCCACAGGATAACGTGAACTGGAACCGGCATTCCCAGTATACCTTTCAGCCCTATTTTGTGGAACAAAAAGCCAGGCTGAGTGCTGGTTCAGACTAAGCCATAGTTCCAGCAGAGAGCGCCGGATTTTTAGCGGTAACTTTCATTATATTTAGGCAAACGAGCACCAATCAAGTTTAAATGGAGGTTAATAGTACCGGTACCTGGACACCTGATCCTCAATTCATTGAGTCAACCAATATTTATAAAAGCCTCAGTGCCCTGGGTCTCCGGAGTTACCAGGACTTTTACCAGTGGTCCATTGAGCATCGCAGTGATTTTTGGGAACATGTGGTGAAGGTCCTGAACATCCGGTTTAAAAAAATTTACCAACAGGTTCTCGATACCAGTGGTGGTGTTGAAAGCCCGGTTTGGTTGAAGGGGGCAAGACTGAACATTGTGGACAGTTGTTTTCAGAACAGTGCTGAAGCGCCTGTGGTAGTTTATCAGCAGAAAGACGGATCCTTAGCGCAACTATCACAAAAGCGATTAGAAATACTGGTAAACAGGGTATGTAACGGGTTGATTGATTATGGACTGAACAAGGGCGATGGCATTGCCATCGACATGCCTATGACCGCGGAGGCGGTGGCCATCTATCTGGCAGGGATCAAGGCCGGCATGGTGGTGGTAACCATAGCCGACAGCTTCTCCGCTGACGAGATAAAGACCAGACTGGACCTGGCCAGGCCTAAGTTGATCTTCACCCAGGACGTAATTATCAGGGGTAAGAAACATCTTCCACTACTGGAGCGGATCAGGCAGGCTTCTACCCTTCCCTGCGTGGTGATTCCGGCCACGCCCACAGTCCCGGATCTGAAACCGGACGACCGGTTGTGGGAACAATTTCTTTCCATCAACAGCCAGTTTGAAAGTATCAGTTGCCAGCCAGATGATTCCATTACCATGCTGTTTTCTTCAGGGACTACCGGAAAACCCAAGGCCATACCCTGGGACCATACTACTCCCATCAAAGCTGCCTCGGACGGCTATTTCCACCAGGATATCCAGCCCGGCAGTGTGGCATGCTGGCCTACCAACCTGGGCTGGATGATGGGACCCTGGCTGGTTTTTGCCACACTGATCAACCGGGGAACACTGGCATTATACACCGGGTCGCCAGCTGACGAGACATTTGGTTCATTCGTAGAACAGGCCAAAGTCACAATGCTGGGAACCATTCCCAGCCTGGTAGCCCAATGGAAAGCCAGTGGTGTTATGGAAGCATTTGACTGGTCCTCCATCCGTTGTTTTAGTTCTACCGGGGAGTGCTCTAACCCCGAGGACATGGCCTACCTGATGGCGCTGGGTGGTCATAAACCGGTTATCGAATACTGCGGTGGCACAGAGATCGGGGGTGGTTATGTGGCCGGCACCCTGGTACAGCCTGCTATCCCATCCACCTTCTCCACTCCCACCCTGGGAACGGAGTTTGTACTGCTGGATCCCCCCGATCCCGATAGCTATCCCGATAGCTATCGGGATAGCAAAGGTCATGAGTCAGGGCAGGGCGAAGTTTTTCTGCTGCCTCCGACGGTGGGATTCTCAACCCGGTTGCTTAACCGGGATCACCATGAAGTATATTACCAGGGCACACCCGGCTACCGGGGAAAGATCACCCGCAGGCATGGTGACCAGCTGGAGCAGCTGGGAAATGGCTACTACAGGGCTCTGGGACGGGTGGATGACTCCATGAATCTGGGAGGTATAAAGACCAGTGCGGTAGCGATCGAAGAAGTGATCAACCAGCTTGACTTTGTAAAGGAATCCGCAGCAATTGCCATCCCTCCCAGTGGTGGCGGCCCCGACCAACTGGTGGTATACCTGGTGGTGACGCGGGAACTTCCCCCTGCGGAAATGTTTGACGCGGTAAAAGTCATTATCAGTAAACGGCTTAACCCCCTGTTCAAACTGGCAGATCTTCGCACAATTACCGCACTACCCCGTACCGCTTCCAACAAAGTGATGAGGAGAAAACTAAAGGACCTCTACACTGCCGGTATCGTATAGGGCTATATCACTAAAAATATCAGTCCAGGCAACCTGGTCGGTAAACCTATCATGCAGCAAAGTCTGCAACAACCCAAAAGTACCCACCGCTGCCAGAATTCGATGCGGATGTAAAGTCTCTCCCAAAACCTCGAATTTTGTAATAGTAAACGGGAAAAAACAAGACCCGGCTGCCGCACCCGGAAGCAGGATGGATTTTCGACGATTCATCTTAGTGCATTAAAATTTGGCTTAAAAAGTAATAATACTGATTTTGCCATCAAATTTCATGTCACGAATTACACCATGTAATGCTTCTATATAACTCCTTTAAAACGCTCTTATCATTACTGGCAGTACTTTTGTTCCTGTCAGGGTGTGGCCAGAAAGAAGACACTTCACCAGCTCAGCCACCCAACATCATCGTCATATACCTGGATGACCTGGGCTACGGGGATGTGGGAGCCTACGGGGCCACCGAGTTGAAAACCCCCAACATGGACAAACTGGCCCGGGGTGGGATAAAATTCACCAACGGCTATGCCTCTTCCGCCACCTGTTCTCCCAGCCGCTTTGCGCTGCTTACCGGGATTTACCCCTGGAGAAACAAGAATGCCAAGATTCTTCCGGGTACTGCCCCACTGATTATCGATACCGCCCAGGTCACCATTCCCAAAATGCTTAAGAAACAGGGATACCACACCGGAATTGTGGGCAAATGGCACCTGGGACTGGGCAGTGGCCAGGTAGATTGGAACCAGCGCGTTTCACCCGGCCCCAATGAAGTGGGATTTGACTATTCCTACATTATGGCAGCTACCCAGGACCGGGTTCCCACGGTCTATATTGAGAATGGCTATGTGGCAGGTCTGGACCCGGCAGATCCTATTCAAATTGATTACCAGAACAACTTTGAAGGAGAGCCCACCGGACTGGATCACCCCGAAATGCTTAAAATGAAATGGCACCACGGCCATAATAACAGTATCGTAAACGGAATCCCCAGGATTGGCTTTATGAAGGGTGGTAAATCGGCCAAATGGGTGGACGAGGACATGGCGGATACTTTTCTTATAAAGGCCCAGCAATACATTATGGAACACCAGCAGCAACCGTTTTTTCTATACTATGCGTTACAGCAACCACACGTGCCCCGCACCCCCCACCCCAGGTTTGTGGGATCTTCCGGAATGGGGCCCAGAGGAGACGTGATCGTAGAGGCTGACTGGTGTATTGGCGAACTGCTGAAAACACTGGAAGAACTTCAGTTACTGGAAAACACCCTGATCATTCTATCCAGCGATAACGGGCCGGTGCTCAATGACGGGTACTATGACCAGGCAGTGGAACTGATCGGTGATCATAAGCCTGCAGGACCTCTTAGGGGAGGAAAATACAGTTTGTACCAGGCGGGTACCAGGGTCCCTTTTATCACCTACTGGAAAGGCACCATCCAACCAGCCTCCTCCGATGCCATGGTCTCTCAGATCGATTTTCTGGCCAGTCTGGCCCAGCTGACAGGTGGAAATATCGGTCAGACTGACAGCCAGCCCCTGCTGGAGGTTTTCTTGGGAAAAAACAACACCGGCAGAGAAGAACTGGTGCTGGAAGCCACCACCCGCACTGCCTTTCGCCAGGGCAACTGGGTGCTGATCCCACCCTATGAGGGACAGGCTGTGAATACGAATGTCAATATTGAATTGGGAAACACAGACGGGTATCAGCTGTTCAACCTGCAGGACGACCTGGGAGAGCAAAGCAACCTGGCAGATGCTCAACCTGAGAAACTGCAGCAAATGAAGGAAGATTTCCAGCGTATTCGAGGAACGGACTTTGGTGAGACCGAGCCCCTGGAGTTAAAATAAGGCAGTAAAAATCACTCGATGATGGGCTCAGGCTCGAAATCCGTAGGCTCTACCCAGCCGGCATTTAGTGCTTCTCCCGCCATATATCTATGGTAGAAGTTACGGCTGCCTTCATCGGAATAAACGTAGTGGTCGAACACCTCACCCCTGCCAGCCATCCTGGGATCTTCCTGTTCCTTTAATATTGCCATTAGCTCATCCCTAAGTTGCTGCTGCACCCCTTCTGCCTGGGCGGTCCCTGCCAGGTTGTTTAAGCAGTAGGGATCTTCGGAAATACGGTACAACTCTTCCTCAGGTCTTTTACCGAAGTTCCACTGCCAGAATTGCTGGTCTTCCCCTGTGCGCCGCATAGTGAGGATTTCGCTTTTGGTGGCTCCCCCATCGGTAGCCAGATAACCGGTCTCCGGATTGCCGGCTGGCCATCTTTCCGGGTGAAAGTTCTTTACATAAAGATATCCATCCTTAACGATGCCTCTGATAGGATAGCCCACATCATCCGGCCTTCCCACATCATGACGCTCCTTGCCAAATACTACCAGGTCGCGCATCTCACTGACACGGCCATCGTTTGAGGAGTTAAAAACATCGATGAGACTCCTACCTGGGGTGCTGGCCATGCCGGTGGTTTCCCAGGAAAGGCCCGCCAACTCAATAAACGTGGGGGCCAAATCGATAAAGCTCACAAAATCGTTCACGGTGCGGCCCGGGTTGGTAATACCTGCAGGCCACATAATGGCCAGCGGCAGATGGTTGGACATTTCATAGGCCTGACTTTTTATCCTGGGAAAGGGCATTCCATTATCGGCAG